>NZ_JBSXNR010000035.1:0-20776 GCF_056857735.1 Flagellimonas sp. L-11 | reverse complement strand
TCCCGATTTGAACTGCTTCAGGAAATCGTCGTTGAACAATTCTTCTTTCTTCATAATGTGCAAATATTTAAAATTAGACAAAAAATTAGCGGGGGCATGCCCCCGCTAATTTTCTATTTACACACTTTATGAGATAGTCCTGCTTTAAAAAACCAAATTGAAGCTTAATTCATTTTATGCATCTTTAAAATATCATTTTCTAACATCGGGCCAACGACTTTTACTTCACGGCCTCCTTTACTAAATACCTCTCTCGAACCAAGCTCAAACACCCAATTAGGATTTTCCCTGCCTAAGCTTTCATAAAAAGTTTTTTTACTTAACCCGAAAACCAATTTTCCTATACCACTCCAATAGATTGCAGATGAACACATGGCACATGGCTCATCACTGGTATAAATAACACAGGAATTAAGAAAATTATAATCATAAATTTTACACGCCTCTCTAATTAAGTTTATTTCGGCGTGTGCCAAACAATCATTATCAGTATTAATGGTGTTTTCTCCCTTCAGTAAGACCCTACCATCTTTATCTGTTAAAATACATCCGTAAGGCAAATTCCCTTTTTCCTTCGATTGTTTAGCTACTTTAATTGCTTCCTTAATTCCGTTCTTATATAGAAACATAATTTCATTTGTTTATCTCTACATCTTTCTTGTATTTCAAAACTAATCAACCACCCAACCTTATATATCTCTTCTTTTTTTACTATCAGTTCTGGATGCAAAGTGAATAGTATTAGATTTTTTATAAAAGGACAATTGTCCTTTTGTAAAAATTTTAAAAGAATGTTTTTTGCTCTCGGTAATACACGGAACAACAAATATTTACCTCAAACAATCGTAACCTTTTTAAAATGAATTTATTTAAAACACCACTTTTAATTACTGCTGCATTATGTATGGTAGCTTGTGGCTCTAAAACTAAGAAACAAACAAAATCAGCCAAAGTTAATGTTGTATTTCAGGAAGGATCTTCATCATTTACTGATAATGAGAAAGCTTTCATTAGTAATGTAATAGAAACTTCAGAAAATAAAATTAGGAAGCTCCTTCCAAAGCTACCAACGCATATTGAGGTAGTTGTTGAAACTGTTAATCGTAATCTCGGGAAAGTGGGCGGAGTAACAGGTAGAACCGAAACGAATTCGCCTCCTGTGGTCATTTTCGAGGTATCTAACAACTATAAGGGTGGAATCGTAGATTCTCTGAAAACGGCTCTCCGGTCTACCGCGTTTCATGAGTTCCATCATTTATCTAGAGGTTGGGCTATCCAGGATAACAAATTTAGTTACGGTATTCCAAACGCCATGGTCAACGAAGGACTGGCTATTGTTTTTTCAGAAATTTATTCCGGTAATATCGAGGAAATAAACTCATATCCCAAGGAAGCCGATAGCTGGGTGAAGGAAATAATTGCTCTGCCACAGCGATCCAGCTATTCTGACTGGGTTATGGGAGAACATCCAGATGGCAGAACATACATTGCCTACCGGGCGGGAAATTTTCTAATAAGAAAAGCAATGGCTAAATCGGGGAAAAGTATTCTGGAGTTAAGCGATCTTTCGCCTGACGAGATTATAAAATTATCAGGATATTAATACCGAAAATTCTACTCGTCAAAAGTCATAAATATTAGAAAATTATGTATCTAGAGAAAAAAAACACAAACCATATTAAAAGCATCTTACTTGCAGTTATCTTAACTGCAATGCTCTCAATTAATTGCCGATCTAAAGATATCTCAAATGACTTTTCTGCAATTAAAGTCAGTAAAAATGTTTACAGTATTGTTTCACCCAATATTGGTTTACCCACACCCGAAAACAAGGGATGGAATTCTAATGTGCATTTTGTGGTTACCGAAAAGGGGGTCCTGCTTTTTGATACCGGCTCATCCCAGCTAATAGGTGAAAACATCAAAAAAGCCATTCAATCGGTTACAGAGCTTCCCGTTCGTTGGATTGTGAACTCTCATAGCCACGCCGATCATTGGCTGGGAAACGCTGCTTTTATAAATTCAGCGGAAGAAATTATCACTACCGAATTAGCATTAGCAAACATGAAAAAGTATGGAAAAGATGATTTGGAATTCTATTCGAAAATAACGGAAGGCACTATAGGTCCCACTAAACTTTTTTACCCAAACTCGATATTGGCCCATTCTCTAAAACGCAACTTTGGAGGCGTTGACATTACTTTTATTTTTTCGAAAAGTGCCCATTCTCCTGGCGATATTCTAATGTGGCTACCACAGCAGAAAATTATTTTTGGCGGAGATGTTTTGAGCTCTTCCAGAATGCCGATCATTACGGACCACAGCGATATGGAGGCATGGATAGAGAACCTGAATTACATAGATGAGTTAAACCCAACCATCGTTTTAACTGGCCACGGTCATGCCACCACAAAAGTTTCTGTCATGCGTGATTCTGAATTTTTATTGAGTATTTTGAAACAGATAAAAACAGGTTGTGAAAACAGAACTTCACTTGATGAAATTCAGTTCAGTATAAGAACTCAAATGAGACCCGCTTACCAAGGTTTATATGAAAATTTTGATGCTGATATTGATCAATATGTAGAACAGCTTTGCAGGCTTCCAAAATAAACAATAAAATCATAGATTTAAATGCCGTCACAGTTCAAAAAATTTATTAAAAAAAAGGATGGAGCTATTGTGGAAAGTGAATTACAAATGACACTTTTTAAATATAGAGACGGTTAAATTTCTCGTATTGTAGAATACTGGTAACCCAGATTTCTTCTTAGATATTTGGGAGAAGTTCCTATTAAATTAATAACCTATAAATTCACGCTTAGTATATTCAAATAAGTAAGCGTTCATAAAAATTAATTAAATGTATAAAGGCATCATTGTAATAGTTTTTTTCCTGATTGGAATGCTTCAGGGAAATTCACAGAATAAAGAAAAGATTTTTATAGGTACGAAACACAACCTTCATTCTGAAATTTTAAATGAGGAAAGGGAGTACTGGGTTAGCCTGCCTGATTCTTATAACAGCGAAGGTTCTTCCTATAAAAATTATCCGGTTCTTATTGTTTTGGATGGTAATGTGCATTTTAAGCCTATTTCAGGGATGGTAAGTTTTATGGCCGGAAACGGGGAAATTCCTGAAATGATTGTGGTCGCGATTCAAAATGTTGACCGAAGAAGGGACTTTACTCCGGACAAGATCATTACAGTACGCAAAAATAATTCTGGTGGTGGGGAAAAATTTCTAGGTTTTCTTGAAGAAGAACTCATACCAGCCCTCGATAAGGAATACAGGACTGAACCCTATCGAATACTTTTCGGGCATTCTCTTGGAGGTTTGCTTGCCGCTCATACGTACATGAAAGACAAAACGCTTTTTAACGCTTTTATTGCTGTAGACCCCAGTTTTGGGACCTGGAACGCTGAAACTATGGACAAGAAACTAGAGGCTGCCACCCAGAACTCTTTTAAAAGATTCCTTTACATAGCCACTGCAAATTGGGGTAAAAGAAATATCAGAAATCGGGATAGGCACGTGAGATTTTATGAGTCATTGAATAGTAAATGTGAAGGTGACTTTCCTGCAAAAATGGATTACTTTGAAAATAAAAATCATAGTACTGTCCCACTTGTTGCCTTTTACAATGGAATTTCTTCCATATTTGAAGGCTATGGAGTGTCTTATCGGGATATAAACACTGTAACACAGCTGGAGCAACAATTTCAGACAATTTCGCAACGGCTTTCCTGGGATTTTAAACCACTTGAAACTCTTGTAAACCGAATAGGATATAGGTTCTTAAGAAGTAGAAATGAGAAAGAGAGATCAAAGGCATTGGAATTTTTTATATTGAATACGAATTACTATCCAAATTCACCCAATGCTTTTGATAGTTTAGGTGAGGCATACGAGAACCTTGGGGACGATAAAAATGCAAATATTAATTATCAAAAATCTATTCAACTCAACTCGGAAAATGGACATACTACAATGGAAACAAATAGTTCAAAAGAAAATGTAAATTCCTCCATCAAATCCGGCTTTTGGCAATCTGCTGGTAAAAACCCATTTTGGATAAATGTAGTAGGCAATGATGTTTATTGGCTTGGAATGAATAATCCAGTCGATAATAAAAGTTTTGGCGAAAACTGGTGTCATGTTGGAAACGGAAAAATAATTGGAGATAAAATAGAATTATCATGGTCTGACATCCCTGCCGGAAAGGATAAATTATATGGAAATATTACAATAGATATAATTGACGATACACACATTAAAGTAATTCAGGATTCTGGTAATTTTGGGAAATCAGAGTGGAAATGGATTGCTTCCAGCAGAACATTTGCAGAATTGAATTAATACTACTCTCTAAAATTTTAAAAATGTCAGGAAAAAAAATTCCGACGTGATTAAATTCTTCCTTTTCCTTCCTTTTTACCCTTAAATACCTGGTACCACAAAGTTAGAGAACATGAAAGCAGCTGCCATAGGCTTGACCACTGAGGATATGAAATTTTTGGAAGATGGATTGGCTCAAATTAACATCAAATGGCATAACCTCCCTTTCCATCGGTCATGGGAGCTTATGCAAATGCACTATACAAAGCTACAGGCAGAATATATTATCATCAGCCATTTATTACCGACAAACCGCCATTGGTAGGCTAGATAAATTGAAATTTTTTGTTCTAAAATTAAGTATTACCTTTAGTATGCAAAACATCCATAAGTTTTGCCACTGAATGTACTGTTTTAATTACAGTTTAGGGTTCGGTTAATCAGTTTTAGAGCACAGTATAAGGTGTTGATTGTGAGTTTTTTGTAAATACATCTTTCTTCCAGTCATCCCGACGAAATGGGTTTTAAAGCAACCCAACAAAAAGTCAATCGAATGATTTTCAAAGAATTACATTTTTTTTGAATTCATTTGATTGGCTTTAAAACCAAAACAAAAGTTACCTATTCGGTTACCTTTTTTCGACCAATTTTTTTCACTACTTTGGTAACTCTTTAACATTTGACTTTCACTTCGATTTGACTTTCGACAACAAATCGAGTATTCATCTAAAGTGAGAGTCTATGGGCACTTCAAGAACTTTTAGCATTCTTATTTGGCTCAATTTGGCCAAGGAAAAAGATGGTTTTGCACCAATTTATGCACGGATAACCGTTGATGGAAAGCGTGCTGAGATCAGTTTAAAACGACAAACATCGGTTACCTTTTGGGACCCCAAAGCCAGTAAAACCGTTGCAAGGACCCCTGAAGGTAGGCAATTGAACGAGTATTTGGATGAGGTGCATGCCAAGTTATTGGCCTGTCACAAGCAGTTGTCCTCTGATTTTGAATTGGTTACGGCACAATCCATAAAAGCGAGGTTCGTCGGGGTGGATTCCAAACATAAAACCTTGCTTCAATTGGTCGCTTATCACAACCAGAATATGGATGGGACATTACGGCCAGGTACCCTTAAAAATTATTTCACAACAGAGAATTATCTCAAGAATTTTTTGTTGAAGCACCAAAGGACCGGGGATATCTATCTCCGACACATCAGATATAGCTTCATAATCGATTTTGAGCAATTTTTACGCAAAGGGCCTTCATTGCAGAGCTCGAACCGGTTGAACAATAACGGGGTGATGAAGCATCTTTCGCGGCTTAAAAAAATGATGAACCTTGCCTTGGATCTGGAATGGGTCGATAAGAACCCATTCGCCCGGTACAAATTGAAGTTACACAAACACAAAAGTGAATTTTTGGAGAAGCATGAACTTGAACTCTTGAAAAATGCTTTTGTTCCTGAAGAAGGTCATCGAATCGTCAGGGATGTCTTTGTCTTCTCATGCTATACCGGCTTATCCTATAGTGATGTCAAAAAGTTGAAAAAGGGCAATGTGGTGCGAGGCATTGACGGCAGGTTTTGGTTGTTCCTGAAACGGACAAAGACCAATTACCCGCTCAGGATTCCCCTTTTGGAAGAGGCCATGCTGATTATGGAAAGATATAGGGATGCACCAGGAAAAGCAAAGGATGCCCTTTTGCCCGTATTTGTAAACCAAAAAATGAACAGCTATATCAAGGAGGTTACAAAAAAGATCGGGGTCGATAAAAACCTGACCTTTCATTCCGCCAGGCATACTTTTGCCACAACGGTTACCCTTTCCAATGGGGTTCCCATAGCCACGGTATCAAAGCTTTTGGGGCACACCAAGATCACAACGACCCAGGTCTATGCACGGGTATTGGAGGATAAGATCAGCGCCGATATGGAGGGACTTCGTTCGGTACTCAGAAATAATTCTGAAAGCGATAGTGGTTTTGCGTCGGGATGGTAGGTATTCCAATTGACCAATCGATAGGTTCATGGGCATAGTTACCGTCACGTTTTGTTGAGCTGCCCACAGCGAAACAAATACTCCTTTAGATAAAAAGCCTTGGTCTCCTGGTTAAGGAAAGATCGTTGAATCAATGTTTCTACAAGGTCTTGCCGTTGGCGGAAAGGCTTCAAAAGTCTCACCATGCGTGACTCCATAATGCCCAATCTTCTACCGAATTCTTGGAAATCATGAAGACCGGCGCGTCCGTTGGCCTTGACCTCATCCGATTCAAAAACATCCTTGAACAATCCGCCTTCCAATGCAAAATCCCTATCATTTACGTGGATCCTTGTATTTATCAGATCATAGGATGGGCTTAGGGTGTAATCAGCATTCGGGGTTTCGAGCAACGAAAAGTTTTTCAAATGGGCATCTCCATTGGAGAAGAGATAATTGAATACCACCAATTGGAAAAACTTTTCCAATTCGATTCTGTAGGCGGGAACATAGTCCTTGATCAGCTCTCCAATTTCCTCGTAGTTGTAGTTATATTTGTATTCATCACCGTCCTTTTCGGAAGTTTTACCCGCCAATGAGGCAAAATCCTCCAAACCCAGTTTGGTGCCATCTGCTTTTACATCAAAACGTTTCGTTATATAGGCAGGTTCACCATTACTGAAAAATAGCAATGCATTCTCGGCGGTATGTAGCCCAAAGACCTGTCGGGCAATCTGCATGGTCAAATGTTCATTGGCCGGTATCTGGTCGACCTTTTTCAAATCCCTGGGGATAGGTTTCAGGATGTAAGTGCCCTGTTCCCCTTCCTCGGTCAAACGCAGTTTATTTTTTTCAAGGACCATGGAGAGTTTTTCCTGGACCCCGGAAATGGAAATTCGTTTGCGGTTTTCCTGGAACTTCTCTGCCACCTCCTCACTTTCCGCGGGAGGGTCATAGGGTAGGACATGGCTCACCTTTCTCCCTTCGAAGACACGGTTTAGGCAATTCTGGCTGTAGGTCGTGAAACCTTCGGCCAAAGTTCCTGGGCAGTATGCTATTTTGGGGATGCTCATGGTTTTTCGCTATGGATCTGTTTTACCGTTATGGCGCCTATGGTATCGTTCTTTGCCGTGGCCATCAATAGGCCAAAACTATCCCTTTCATCGATTCGCAACTGCCGGCATTGGAGTTGTTTGTTGACACCCTCTGAAAGCATATTGAAAAAGAAGGGAAAAAGGTGCTGGGAATGGTGGGTCTTTTTCGTTTTGGGCAATGTCAAGCTTATAGCCGGTTTGCCTTCATCCATGAACCACTTATCATCATAGCTAAACTCATAACTGTTTACGGAATGTTCGGTGAGCAATCCGGTGAGCTCTCCGTTTCTATAGACTTCTGCAATCCTCATTTATCAGAATTTAGGTTTTCGCACATCAATGCTCAATTCCATCCCAAGTACATCCATGAGCTTGTTCAACGTTTCAAGGGTTGGGTTCGACTTTCCATTTTCAATGGCTTTCAGTGTACGCAGTCCCATACCGGAAAGTTCCGCCAAATCTCTTTGTGTGATGGCAAGTATTTCCCTTCGGTTTTTTATGGTCTTTCCTAACTTTTCAGGGTGCATTATATTGCTCTTTTTAATGTAAAGATAATATATTTCATGACTAAAACAACAGAAAGTGTATTATAATGCACTTTTGTATAAAACAATAACATGCAAGTTTAAAAAAGCAATAAAAAGTGCATTTTGATGCACTTTTTTTAGATTGTTTATAGTATTCTTCAAATACAGTCAATTCGAATCACTTTGTTTCTATAATTAATAAATTATGTTGCTTAAAAACTACAAAAAGGATATTATTGTTGTTAATAAGCAACAAAATGAAGTTGAAAAAGGTAATCTTATTGCCCAAGGATCAGAGGCTATTTCATCAAATCGGTGAAAATATTAAGCTCGCACGGAAACGTAGGAAATTTACAACCAACCAAGTTTCTGAGCGAGCCGGAATTCATCGCGCTACGCTTTACCGAATAGAAAAAGGGGATTCTTCGGTTGCCATTGGTTTGTACTATAGTGTTTTTAAGGTTTTGAATTTGCAAGATGATTTTCACAAACTCGGGACCGACGATGTTCTTGGTAGAAAACTGCAAGACCTAGATTTACTGAAGTAGCTAAGTTTACGTAAAAGTTGGATGGTCAATTAAGGCATAACAAATGCTATCTACAATGTCCGCCGATACAGGAAGGAGTTGTTCTTGTTGATTCCTATCCCAATCGGGTATCAACACTTAATTTCTATGTCAAGCTTAACGGATATCATTAAGTGTTAAGCGCTCAAAGATTTTTCGGAAAAGGGACTACCTTTGGATTTGTGCTATGGATTGAGACTTATAAACGATGTATTTGTTGATATCTTTGAGGTAGAGTCGAAAAAGAACGGGCTGAACTTTGTGTAAATCCAAAACATTGACCTTTAGCGTTTGGCTTTTATTCAATAAACGAATTGAAAGGGCGACAATTTTGCTAACTTTGGTGCAATGACAAGAAAAAAGGGCATAGCATACATATTCCTGGGCATCATCAGCATGTTGATGTTTCACAAGGTATTGCCCCATGTTCATCATATTCACCTTGAAGCATCTTCCCATAATGAAGTGGCCCATACCCATGGTCATGAACATCATCATGGAGAACATAGGGACAACCAGTCTCAAGAAGGGCTTTTCGACTGGTTTTTGGATATGCATATCCATACCAATATCACTAATGATCTCTTGGTATTGGATTCAACTTCTGTTGAAAAGGTTGTAGCCAAAAAAGACCTCGTAAAAACTGATTTTAACTTTTCCCACAACAAACATCATTGTAAAGATGTTGATGAAATTGTAGAGTGGGATCAGCCACCTGATAAGGAACTCAAAGCCTATTTATCCAGTTATTCTCTCCGGGGCCCACCAGCTTTAGGTTAATCAAGAAGGCAAACTGATTCTTTTTTAGTAATTGAATCAGGGTGTTCGTTTCTCAATTTTGATAAACCTAAACAAAATCATTATGAAATTTAAATTCGTATGCGCTCTTTGCGTATACCTGTTCTTCGGTAAAGTGTTTTCACAATCCACTGAGATGGAGAAAGTACTAAGCCAAATAGAACAGAACAATAAAGCGTTGAAGGCCTATCAATCGTATATCAATGGGCAGCAACTGTTGAATAAAAGTGGCAACAATTTACCGAATCCAGAAGTTCTTGGGTATTATTTACCGTTTGGTGAACACCAATCGGACGATTATTCAGAATTTGAAGTATCACAATCCTTTGAGTTTCCCACAGTGTATTTGGCACGCAATAAATGGAACAAGCTTCAAGAGGATCAATTGGAAGCGATGTATACCAAAAAGCGTCAAGAAATATTGTTGAATGCGAAGAAGGGTTTGATCAATCTGAACATGCTTCGAAAAAGGCTGGAGATTGAAGAGGTCCGGAAAACCCAAAGTCAAGAGGTTTTCCAACAAATCCAGGAATTGTACAATAAGGAACAGGTTGGAATTTTGGACCTCAACAAGGCTAAAGTAGCTTGGATACAGGAACAGTTTGTTGTGGAACAGATACAAGCAGATATACAAAACCAACTGACCGAATTGCAAACGCTAAATGGTGGCCAATCCATTGAAATGAATGATTTGCAGTTGGACAGTCCTGTCCAATTACAAAGCATTGAGACAATTTGGAGTGAAAAACTGGCCAATGACCCAAGATTGACTGAACTCCAAGCCAATGAAGCTTCTGCTTTCCAGAACGTCAAACTGGAAAAGAACAAAGTCCTTCCTAATTTCTCATTGGGATATAACTACCAAGGTGTGAATGGCAATGATTATTCTGGGGTATTTGGCGGTTTGTCCATTCCCTTATGGAACAGTAAAAACAAAGTCAAGGCGGCGAAGGCCGACTTTGAGTATCAGCAAACCAATTCAGAAGTAACAAGGGCATTAATGTATTCACAATTTCAACAAGAATACAACCAGTACCTTTTGTTGTTCAACAAATACACCGAATACCGAGAAACCCTATCCAACCTAGATAGCGAAGCACTTTTATTTAAAGCCTATAGTCTGGGGGAATATTCCTTTTTGGAATATTATATGGAAGTTCAGTTTTATCGGGATGCAACCGATAGGATGTTGGAAATGGAAAAACAATTACAGCAATTACAAGCACAATTATTAATACATCAATTGTAACACCTTAAAAAACAAAAAGATGAAATCAAAGATTCACGAACACTTTAAAACAAATAAACTCATCGTGAGTAAAACAGTATCAAAAATTTTAATGGCATCAATGGTAATCATTGCAATAGGAATTACAGGATGTCGCGACACCAAAAAAGAAGAAGCTAAAGACGACCATGGACATACCCATGGGGAAGGTGCAGACCATACGCACGAACAGGAAGAAGTTAAACAGGAGGAATTTACAATGGATAAGGACTCCGTACAAACTGAAGAGGAGGGTACTCACACTCACGAGGACGGAGAAACACACCACGATCACTAAACTTTAATCAAAATGAAAAAGTATTTAATAATTGTGCTTGCCTTAATTGCAACAGCTTGTAAACAAAATAACGAAGAAGACCACGCACATAATCCAGATGGCAGCCATGTAGGGGATGAAACGCCTCGTTTGGATTATACCATTTGGACAGATGACACCGAATTGTTTGTGGAGTTCCCGGCATTGATTGTTGGACAACCGAGCAAGTTCGCCGCACATTTTACTGTATTGGACAAACATCAGCCAATACGGGAAGGTTCGGTTACGGTAAGTTTGGTCAAAGGTGAAAAAGGAATACGGTCAACTGCTGACGCACCCTCGTCACCGGGTATATTTTCTCCACTTCTTCAGCCCACAGGATCTGGGGAACATCAATTGATTTTTGATCTTACCACCCCGCAATACACTGATAAAATCGTAATCGAGGATATTATGGTCTATGCCAGTTTGGACGAAGCCAAAGAAGCTTTGGGTGAAGCGGGAGAGGATGGATCCATTTCATTTTTGAAAGAACAGGCTTGGAAAACAGCTTTCCAAACTGAACCTGTAACAAAAGGTGAAATATATGATGTTATCAAAACCTCTGGGGTTTGGCAACCAGCTCAAGGGGCATTAAAAACAATGGTGGCAACGGCCAACGGAACCGTCAACTTTTCATCATCCAATCTTACCGAAGGCATGGAGGTAAAACAAGGACAGTTGCTATTAAACGTGAGCAGTCAAGGATTGGCATCCAATAATTTAAGTGCCGAGGTGGCCAAAGCAAAGGCTAATTATGATCAGGCAGCATCGGAATACAACAGAAAAAAGGAACTCTACGAGAGCAAGATCATTCCAAAGGCTGCATTTGAAAAAGTGGAAAGTAATTATGCCATAGCAAAAGCAGAATATCAATCCATTGCTTCGGGAGTGTCGGGAGACAGTAAACAGATTCGAGCACCTTTTAATGGTTTCATAAGATCTGTAAATGTGGCCAATGGTGATTATGTAGAGCAGGGAGCTGTATTGATCAGTGTGGCAACAGAGGATTCAAAAGTGTTGAAATCGCAGATTGCACCCACCTATGGTTTGACCATGGAAAATATCAAAGGTTTATGGTATCAAACGGAAACTGGTGATTGGAAAAACATTTCAGATTCAGATGGTGAAATCCTATCCATTTCAAAAGATGTGGAAATGGAGAGTCCATTGATTTCAGTATTTGCCAGAGTGAACGACATTATTGCAGTTCCAGACGGTAGTTTAACCCAAGTACAGATTGCAATGGGAGATGGTAAACAAACCACAATTGTTCCCGAATCGGCCTTACTGGAAGATTACGGTAACTATTCGGTTATGGTGCAACTTTCGGGAGAAAGCTTTGAACGGAGATCAATTACCATAGGTAAACGCAATGGTGAAAATGTAGAGGTCTTAAAAGGTTTGGAAGCTGGTGATGTTGTGGTAACCACAGGTGCGTATCAGGTAAAAATGGCTTCCATGTCAGGAACAACCCCTGCACATGGCCATGAACATTAAAAAGCAAAAATTATGTTGACTAAAATATTAAATAGTTCCCTACATAATCGTTTGCTGATTTTGTTGGGAGCCGTAGTGTTGAGTGTATTGGGAGTGTACTATGCAAAAACAATGAATGTTGATGTATTCCCAGACCTCACAGCACCTACGGTAACCATTCTTACCGAAGCCCATGGCATGGAATCGGAAGAAGTGGAAAAACTGGTGACCTATCAATTGGAAACCGCCCTGAACGGTTCGCCCAATGTAAGACGTATTCGCTCCTCATCGGCAGCGGGTATTTCCATTGTCTGGGTGGAATTTGAATGGGGAACGGATATATATCGCGCGCGCCAAATTGTAAGCGAACGCATCCCGATGGTTCGTGAAAATCTGCCTGAAGGTATCGGCGCACCAACTATGGCACCTATTTCATCCATCATGGGAGAAATCATGTTATTGGGTGTCACCTCCGATAGTTTGTCACCTATGGAATTACGTACCCTATCCGACTGGACGATTCGCCCACGCATCAAGGCAATAGGAGGAATCGCCAATGTGGTGGTTATTGGTGGCGAGTACAAACAATACCAAGTATTTGCCAATCCCGAAAAGCTGAAGCACTACAACGTGAGCTTGTCAGAACTGGTAGAGCACGTTAAGGAAGCCAATGTAAATGCTCCTGGTGGTATAGTGAATCAGTACGGCAATCAATACATCATTAAAGGAAGTGGCAGGGCCTATGCATTGGAAGATTTACAGGAAGCTGTTGTAAAACAGATCAACGGTCAGACCATTAAAATAAAAGATGTGGCTACGGTACAGATCGGCGCATCGGACAAGATTGGTGATGGTTCATTGAACGGGAAGGAATCTGTGATTTTGACCATTTCAAAACAACCCGATGTCAATACGTTAAAATTGACGGAACAATTGGATGAGGCTATTGCAGATTTGCAGAAAACCCTGCCAAAAGGGGTAGAAATCAAAAGCCAGATTTTCAGACAATCCGATTTTATTGAAGCTTCCATAAGCAATCTAAATTCGACCTTATTGGAAGGTGCATTTTTCGTGGTCATTGTACTGTTCATTTTCTTAATGAACTGGCGTACCACGGTAATTTCTTTGTTAGCAATTCCCATTTCCCTGTTGGTGTCCATCATCGTTTTAAAATTCATGGGATATACCATTAACACCATGAGTTTGGGAGGTATGGCCATTGCCATTGGGGCATTGGTGGATGATGCTATTATTGATGTGGAAAACGTTTATAAACGTTTGCGTGAAAACAGTCGTTTACCAAAAGAAGCACAACAATCGGTAATTACCGTAGTACGTGATGCTTCCGTGGAAATTCGAAGTTCCATCATCATAGCGACCTTGATCATAATTGTTTCGTTCGTGCCTCTGTTCTTTTTGAGTGGAATGGAAGGTAGATTATTACAACCGCTCGGGATTGCTTTTGTAACATCTGTATTAACTTCCTTGATTGTTGCAGTTACAGTAACCCCTGTGCTATGTTCGTATTTGCTGAACAACGAAAAGCTGTTGAACAAGCAAGCCGAGGGCACAAAAGTGGAACAATGGCTTCAAAAACGTTATGCAAACACACTCGACAAGGTGATCAAGTTCCCAAAGACGGTGATAGGTGTAACTGTGATTGCTTTTGTTTTGAGTTTGGCATTGGCAACCCAATTGGGAAGGAGTTTTTTGCCTGAGTTCAATGAAGGTTCATTGGTGATCAGTGCGGTTGGTCCTCCCGGTATGTCTTTGGAAGAAAGTAATAAGGCAGGGAAGCAAATAGAAAACTTGTTGTTGGAAATGCCCGAAGTTGAAGTGGTGACCCGCAGAACTGGCCGAGCGGAACTGGACGAACACGCACAAGGGGTCAATGCTGCCGAAATTGATGTGCCATTTATATTGGATGGTAAAACCAAAGAAACGTTTTTCGAGGAAGTCCGTACCAAATTGAGTGTGGTGCCCGGGGTTAACATTACCCTTGGGCAGCCTATTGCACACCGTATAGACCATATGCTATCGGGAACGCGTGCCAATATTGCGATCAAAATTTTTGGCTCTGACTTACAACGTTTGTTTGAATTGGGAAAACAGGTGGAGCAAAACATCAAATCCATTGATGGATTGGCAGACGTGGCGGTTGACCAGCAAATAGAAGTTCCCCAAATTCGGATCAAACCCAAACGCCAAATCTTGGCGGCATACGGAATGACAGTTGGCGATCTGATGGAACAAGTGGACATTGCCTTTGCAGGTGAGGAAGTAGGCGAAATCTATGAAGGCCAACAATATTTTGATTTGGTGGTACGCTACGAAAAACCCTTTCGTGATAATATTGAGAGCTTCAAAAATACGTTGGTAAGCCTTCCTAATGGCGGACATACAGTGTTGGGTGAATTGGCGACCATAGGATCTGTAAGCAGCCCAAATACTATCAGTCGAGAAGATGTCCAGCGTAAGATTGTTATTGCCGCCAATGTACAGGGCAGGGATCTTCGAAGTGCTGTAAACGAGATTGAAGACGTGGTCAACAGTACCATTAACTTTCCTGAAGGGTATCGTGTACAATACGGCGGACAGTTTGAAAGTGAATCCAAAGCATCTCAATTGTTATTGGTCACTGCATTTTTGGCCATTGGCATTATATTCTTATTGCTGTATTACGAGTTCAAAAATGTAAAATTGGCCTTTGTGGTGCTCATCAATTTGCCTCTGTCATTGATAGGGGGTATTTTAATCGTGTACTTCACATCTGGAATCGTAAGTATTGCAGCAACCATTGGATTTATAAGCTTGTTCGGTATTGCCACCCGAAATGGTATTCTTTTGGTATCTCGATACGAAGATTTGCGGCGAGAAGGAAAAACAGGGATGAACCTCATTAAAACTGGGGCATTGGATCGGTTAAACCCTATTCTAATGACAGCCTTTACCACAGGATTGGCCTTGATTCCTTTGGCCTTGAAAGGTGGACAACCAGGTAGTGAGATTCAAAGCCCCATGGCTGTGGTCATTTTGGGAGGTTTGTTTTCTGCAACTATTTTGAACCTATTGGTGATCCCCTGTGTGTATGGGTTAACGGTAAAGCAAGAATTAAAGCAATGAGAACAGTCACCTAGAGATTGTCAACCAAAAACCAAAAGCCCCTGAAAAGGGGCTTTTTAAGATGTTTTAATCGAAACAACAGGGATTGCTGTCCACTGTCCATTCAGAAAATCACTGATACTTCAAACACCCCAATGAAGTCCTCAATTTCTTTTTGGAGTGTTGGCCTTGAACCAAGGGTATCATTTAAACATGGCTCAGGGTATAGTAAAATATATAAAGGTCATTTAATATTTAATTAAATAAAATTGCTTTTCTTTGATAGTACAGATTCAATCTTGAACCATTCTTATCGAATGAGAGAGAGGAGATACTTAACTAACCAAAAACTTTAGGTGTGCACAAAATAAAGAACAAAGTAACGGTCACTGGCAAAAAGGGTTTAAAAAAGAATATTGATTATTGGATGGACACCAAAAATTGGTGGGCCCCATTGTTGTTCATATTGATCATAAGTCTGGCAGGAGTAGGCATGATCGGGTTTCAAACCTACAACGATGCACCACCGATGACCGGCTTCCAAACCCAGGATGGTGCATTGCTGATCAGTAAGACCGACATAGAAAAAGGACAAATCGTCTTTCATAAGTATGCCCTTATGGAATATGGCTCTTTCTTTGGGGATGGGGCACAACGTGGCCCCGATTTTACCGCTGAGGCCCTGCACCAGATAAGCGTTCACGTCAATACATATTATCAAGAGCAATTTGAGGCCCAAAACGGTAGGGCCGCAAATGATAATGAACAGAAAGTGATTGCCGAAAAGGTGAAACAGGAACTCAAGAATAATGGTTATGACAGTGCTGCGGATATTGTTGTTTTGAATGATGCCTATGTGTATGCCCTGGAAAAGGTGCGGGATTATTATCAAAATGTTTTCTTGGATACTTCCAGTGAAAGTTCCTTTCCTTTGAAGAACTACATTACAGACAAGGAAGAGATCCTCAGTCTTTCCAATTTCTTTTTTTGGGGAGCATGGGTCTGTGTCACCGAAAGACCAGGAGAAAGTTTTAGCTATACCCATAATTGGCCCTACGATGCCGAGGCAGGCAATACCCCAACCTCTCCAGTAGTTTTGTGGAGTGTGCTGGGGTTGTTGGCCTTTGTGCTTGTTTGTGGTATTGTACTGTACTTCATAGGCCAGTACAATCAATTGTCGAACAAATTTTTTAAACCAGCTAGCAAAGCATTGTTGACAGCCAGAAGTGTCAGGGATTTTGCGCCCACAAAAACCCAAAGGGCATCTTACAAGTTTTTCTTCGTGGCCATTATTTTGTTTTTTGTTCAGGTGTCCAGTGGTTTTGTGACCATCAATGAATTTGTGGATTACCTTGGTTTTTTTGGTGTTGAATTCTCGGAATCCTTCCCCATAACGGTTTCCAGAAGTTGGCATCTGATGCTCTCATTGTATTGGATATCGACCTGTTGGATCGCCTCTTCCATTTTCATCCTCCCGATTTTGGCCAAAAGGGAAGTGGAACATCAACTTCCCCTGATCAACCTGCTTTTCATGCTCTTGGTCGTTCTGGTGGCAGGCTCCTTGACAGGTATGGTCTTGGGCCCGATGGGAGTTTTGGGGGATTGGTGGCACGCTTTGGGACATCAAGGTTGGGAGTTTGTTGATTTCGGACAAGCTTTCCAAGTTCTGCTCATGCTTATTTTTGTGCTTTGGGGAATTGTGGTTTTCAGGGGCATGAGACCTGCTTTTGTAAAGGGTATGCCCTGGAACCTTCCCAATTGGATCATGTATTCGATAATAGGGATCCCCTTGTTGTTCATATCGGGTTTTGTGGCCCGCCCGGAAACCAATTTCGTTATTGCCGACTTTTGGCGATGGATGGTAGTGCACATGTGGGTAGAGGCTTTTTTTGAAGTATTCATCACGGTTATCGTTAGCTATTTAATGGTATTGATGGGGCTTGTGAGCAGAAATGCCGCCATAAGGGTCATCTATTTTGCCACCATTCTATTTTTGGGCACCGGCCTTTTGGGGATTTCCCACAATTTCTATTGGAATGCCAAACCCGTGGCCACAATGGCCCTGGGCAGTATATTTTCCACCCTACAATTCGTTCCCCTGATCTTATTGACCGTGGAGGCTTGGAGGTTCAAGAACATGCCACGAATTGCCCTTGAGGGAGTAAAGCCGAGCGAACTGGGCGATTTTGGGTTTCCAGAGGTGTTTTCGTTCTTGATAGCCGTGAACTTTTGGAACTTTTTCGGGGCAGGGGTATTGGGAATCATAATCAACCTGCCCATCATGAACTATTATGAGCATGGTACTTATCTGACCGTAAACCATGCCCATGCTGCTTTAATGGGAGTGTACGGGAATATTTCACTCGCTGCCATGTTGTTTGCTACAAAGTTGCTGTTCAAGCCAAAAAAATGGAGTAAGAAACTGGTAAAGGTGTCTTTTTGGTCCATTAACATAGGGTTGATGCTCATGGTACTTTTGGATCTTCTTCCCGCGGGCACCATCCAATTCAAGGCAGTGGTTGAAAATGGACTCTGGTTTGCCCGTTCCGAAGCATTTATAGGCGGAGGGGTGTTCCAATCCCTGACTTGGTTAAGGGGCATAGGTGCCTGTCTTTTTCTTTTTGGCGGGGTGATTCCCTTAATGTTGTTCATCGTATCCGGGGCAGTTTCCCTAAAACGTTCCCAGCCTTCGGATAAGAGTTTGATTCAAATAGCAAGACATGATTCTGTTTAAACATTTCAACTTTGATTCGGCCCATTTTTTGCCCAATGTACCCGATGTGTTTATTTCAACTGAAAAGTATACCACTATTTCATTTCAAAAGTATACCATTTTAAATTAATTAACAATGGTATCCCTGTTCCCTGGGGTACCCCAGGGAACAGGGATACCGGCGGCGCCCTGATACCATTTTTTCGATTTTTCATTTGTTCATCATTTGTTTGGTTTCTTTTAAGCGGTAAGATTCTCCGTTCATATTTATAAGGTAGGCTTTATGGGTGAGCCGGTCTACTAATGCTGCTGTTAATACGGGATCCCCAAAGATTTCCTCCCAGCGTTCAAAGCCGAGATTGGTGGTGATTATGGTTGATTTACGTCCGGCTCTTAAAGAGAGATGGTTGAACAGGAGTTCGGATCCTTCCTTATCAAAGGAGACGTAGCCAAATTCATCACAGATCACCAAATCATACTTCTCGAAGCGTGCCTCCAAGGTCTTTAAGCTACGCTGGGAATGAGATTCCCGTATTTGGGTTAATAGTTTATGAACCGTGGTAAATAATACTTTATAACCTTGCAAACAGGCTTTCAGGCCAAGACCTATGGCTATATGCGTTTTACCGGTACCAGGGTTCCCGGCCAATACGATATTCTGTCCGGATTCGATAAAATCAAGACGCTCCAGTAGCGGAAGCTTCTCCATGGCATTGGAGGGTAATTGGTCCCGCTTTAAGTCATTTAAATACATCTTTGAGGGGAAGTTCGCTTGTCGAATATGGGATTTCTTACGGTTCTCTACCCGTGCTTGATATTCACCTTCCATAAGTTGTAAAAGGAAGTTTTCATAGTCCAGACGCTGGGTGGCTGCCTCTTTTGCCAACACCATAAAATCCCTTCTAAATATGGGAAGCCGTAATTCTTTACTGTAGTCCACAATACGCTGGTTGATTGTCTTATCCATAATGTTTTTAATTTATGAGTGTTGATAATTGTTGAAGTTGTGATTTAGCCATCGCCGTAGTTTGGGTCCATTTAGGAGGTTCAACAGGATGCTGTTTGTTCCCTAAGAGGGCTGTTATTTTTTCTATGGTCAACTGCTTTACCGGGCTCTGGGTTAGCTGGGTTACTGCTTGTGCTAGCTTTTCATCCGTGATGGTATGTTGCCGGCAATAATCCAGTAGTTCAATAAAATCACGAGGCTCTCCCATAAAATGGGTATCATAAAGCGCTTTTAAATACCGGGAGCTGGCCAGCGCCATACTTCCTGCCAGAGCACCAGGTTTACGTTTAAAAGTATCGAGGTAGTGATCGATCTTAATAATCCAATCATGGAGGTTGTAACTTCTCGAGTGAGCGGCCACTTTGTGATTGTTATGGTAAAACCATAGCTGGTGGCTCATAATCTTAACCTGTAGAAATTCGCCTACTAAATGATCAGGTACTGAGTATCGGTTGGTTTTGTAACTTACCGTAGCGTATTTATCTACGCGAAGCTGAATCTGCTCCGAGCAAAGCAATTTTGTGGGCAGCGACAGTAGAGCGGCCCTTTCCTGACCAAGCAGTTCATTGGCCGTCTTTCCGGTGAGTTTCTGCTTGGTATTGTTAAGGGCTGTTGTTTTAGTATGCAACCAGGCGGTGGCCTCTTCCACATCAGTGAAGTGACATTTCACTGCGAAGCTTTTACGCCGGATATATTCCACGCTGCGTTCCACATGACCCTTTTCATTACCCCGATAGCTATTGCAAAAGCGATGACTGAACTGATAATGCCCGCGTAATTGCAACAGGGCCCCTGTAGGTTCTTTTTCGTGGGGGCCTATGAATTTGGATACTGCTACTCGCATATTATCATAGACCATTTCCTTATAAACCCCTTGCAAGTGTTCGAAAAAATTTACGTGGGACTCCATAAAGGCCAGGGTATCCTGACGCTGATAAATCGCTGCGTAACGATAATTACTGTAAGCCGCTGTAAAAACAGCCAGCTGGAAGCGGGTCAGCTTCCCGCCTATGTAGAGCTTAATTTCTCCCCAGTCAAATTCACAGACCGCTCCGGGAATATACTTCTGGCGTATATAAGCTTCCTTAGGTGATGGCTCCCCTTGTTTATTGCGTATATAATTGCAGACGGTAGTGTAACCAATAGCAATACCTTGCTCTTGTAACAGGCTATGGATATCACATTTTTTAAGCACTTGCTTTCGAAGTCCTTGACGCTTTTTCTCTTCATTAGCTGCCAAGAGCTCATCGATGAGCTGTTGTACTTCTATAGTAAGTTTTAATTTTTCACGTGGCTCCCGATGATACGTCGGAGGATCTGTTAAATACCCTGTGATGGCTTCCTGTGAAGCAAACCCAGACTCTAAACGAGCTTCAAATTGGGTAATATACTTCTTGACCGTCTTCCGACTGATCCCAAGCTCTTTGCTTATCGATCGCTGGCTTTTTCCTTCACGATGACTCTTTAATATTATTTCCTGTTTTGTATACATACTTATCATTTTCCGAACGTCTCTGATTGGACGTTCAAGTTGGTAATAAGTGGTATACTTTTAAATTGAAATGTGGGGTAGTTTTATATTAATATATACA
>NZ_JBSXNR010000034.1:0-100850 GCF_056857735.1 Flagellimonas sp. L-11 | reverse complement strand
CCCGATGCTTCCCTTGCCCAAGTGATTCCGGCCCTGAACGACATCTTGAACTATTTTGGCGGGGTGCCGCTCAATGCCAGATCCGACAATATGAAGCAATGGGTGGTGCGCAGCTGCAGGTATGAACCTACCTTTCCCCAGGCACTGGAGCAGTGGGCCCTGCACAACCATATCGGACTATTGAACACTAGGGTAAGGGCCCCTAAGGACAAGCCATCTGTAGAGAACCAGGTCAAAATCGTCTATCGCCGAGTATATGCTGCAATCCGGAACGAAACATTCTATAGTATCCGGGAGCTAAACCAAGCAATGGGAAAGGCTTTGGAGGCCCATCATGATATGAACTTCCAGAAGAAATCCTTTAGCCGAAGGGAGCTCTTTACCAGCCAGGAACTTCCGCTATTGCAAAACCTTCCCGAGCATCCTTACCGGTTCAATCATCTCACCAGGGCCAAGGTTCAAAAGAACTATCACGTGGTGATGGGAGAGGACTGGCACTTCTATAGCGTTCCTTACCATTATGTGGGCAAGGAAGTAAATATTATTTATGATACGGAAGGTGTTGAAATTTATTATCAGCTCGAGCGCATTGCCGTTCATCAGCGGAACTATAAAAAACATGGGATAACCACGCTTTTGGAACATATGCCCGAACATCATCGAAGGATGGCCGTACAACGGGGATGGACCCCGGACCATTACTTAAAACAAGCTGCGGACAATGGCCCCCATACCAAAGAATTCTTTGAGAAGCTTATGAAAAGTAAGGTCTCCGTACATCAGGCCTATGGCCCCTTTCTGGGGATTATGCGACTGATCAAAGAGTATGGAGGGGGGCGTGTGGAAACAGCCTGTAAAAGGGCACTTACCGGGAACCGGTACAACTACAAAGTAGTGGCCACCATATTAGAAAACAAGATGGATCAGGTAGAGGAAAGTCCGCCGGAAAAATCTCCCATACCCCACCATGAGAATCTTCGGGGACCGGAGGCCTTTGTAAACAAAATGAAAAATCAATGATTAATAAACCTTGAAAAATGAACACTGCAACAACCTTACAACAATTACACGGCCTAAGGCTTACCGGAATGGCCAAGCGGTATGAAACCCTACTAAGCCTGCCTACCCATCAGCAGGAGGATGCCCACACCATTCTGGCCCTGATGTGCCAAGCAGAGCAAGAGTATAGGAGTGACAAGCAGACCCAACGATTGCTCAAAGCTGGAAAGCTTCGCTATCGTGCCAACATGGAAGAGATCATCTGCGGCCCGGAAAGAGGGCTTACAAAAGAAACGCTACTACAATTAGCCGAAGGACACTATCTGGAGAAAGGACAGAATATACTGATTCACGGTCAAACCGGAACCGGTAAATCCTTCCTGGCCTGTGCGCTGGGGCGCTCTGCCTGTCTTAGGGGATATAAAACCCTCTACTTATCTATGAATAAATTTTTAGAAACCCTGGCGCAATCCAGAATTGACGGTACTTATTTAAAACTCATCAAGCAGTTAGCGGCAAAAAAGCTGATCATCCTGGATGATTTTGGGCTCAAACCCTTATCAGGGGATGCAAAATTAACCTTATTGGACCTCTTGGAAGATCGTTATGGCGATGGGTCGGTGATCATCACCTCTCAATTACCCTTTGAACATTTTTATGCGTTCTTGGATCAACCAACCGTCGCAGAGGCTATACTGGACAGACTGTCAGCAGCTGCACATAAAATAGAATTGCAAGGACAATCTTTACGTAAAAGAAAATAATGTTGTATAATTGATTTTTATAACCGTTCCCGCGGTGGAAAAAAGTAGGTGAAACTGGTAAACTTACGTCAGGAATTTACTGGTAAACTTTAGAGCGGAATGGTGGTAAACTTTCCTCGGAATATCCATTCAATATCATCATCACACTTATTTTTAAAGAAATACTGTCCTAGAGATAGGGGGAATTATAGCCACCAAATAAACCAAAACCGGAAAGAAAATAGCCAGTGGGGGTCAACATGCTCCAGAATAATTTAAAATTCTAGCTCTCTTCGTTTTCTTAAGGGGGTCAGCATCCGCCAGAACGACAGCACGCTAAATCTGGACTGTAAGGGGGTCAGCTTAGTCCAGTATATCCATTAATATAATTCCTTTTTCTTATTTTCATAATTAAACTCATAATAATTGCAAAAAGGAATACCCCTTTTTGTCTTATCAAAACAGATTCGGTCATAAAAGCTAAAAACAACACCACTACACAAAGAATGGTTTGCATACTTTTTTGTTTAATTCCCTTATTCAAGGTTATCAAAAAAATAGACAATAAGGTTATTAATCCCAATATCCCATGATTTAATGTTGTTGTTAAAAATTGATTATGAGAATTAAGCCCTTTCAAGTCCATGTAACCATTCTCCATATATTTTTGCTCCAAAACATATTGGGATGCATTGGGTCCATATCCCATTAATGGCTTTTCCTTAATTAAAGAAATTGAACTACTCCAAAGTTTAGTGCGAAGAGACATTTTATGATAATCCTCTCCAACTTCAGAAACATACTCTTCAGTTCCAAAACCCAAGTTGGACAGGGTGTCAAATAGTTTGTCCTTGGCATACTTAGATGAGTTGAGAGCAACTATTGTAACAACTATTAAAACAGCTATTTTCAAAAAAAAACTTGGTTTTATGATTGTTCTCCAATTTTTACCAAAATAAACGAGGCTTATCATTAAAAAACTAAAAGCTCCCATTCTTACCCCCGAAAGAAAAATGAAAATAAAAAAGGCTAATACAATCATCTCAATATATTGCTTAAGTTTTCTTTCTGTCAGCAGGAAAACATAAGCAATATTGATGTACAAAGCATCATATGGATAATGAAAGTGGTACATTGATCTTTGGACAAAATTGTAGTTCAATCTATGTTCGTGATTGATATAAAAATTATATCCCAAACTTACAAAAGCCCCTAAACAAAAAAGAAAACAACTCCAAACAAAAATTCTTTTAGCCAATTCTATTTGGTTGCTCGATATCCGAGCCACAGAAATAGCCATGGGCAATACAAGCATTGGCAGTTGGGATGCTATTCTACTGTAACTTAAGCCCTCCTCATAGGAGTAAAAAAATCCAACTACAATCAATAAGTAGTATACGTAAAACACATAAAAGAGCCTGTTGTGCTTTAGCGCCTCAAGTGATTCATCTCTTTTTAAATCAAGAATTACCATCAAAACAAAAATTGCAAGCGCAAGAGGGGCCAAAATCATCGGGAAAGGCAAAGTGGCCAGTAGAAGTATAAAAGAATAACTAACGAACCGATTGGTGTTTGACATATATAAGTTGTTATGATTTTACATCTAATCTAATTCATGTCACAATTAATTTGTTGGTAGTACATTTCCTTTTTTTCTTAAACGAAATAGGATAAAAGCTAAAAAGAAGTAAAACACGGTAAATAAAATCGGAATTTTTAGTTTATAAAAATATCCCATAGTAAAGGCGTACATAACCCAATTAAAAACCTGAAACGTGATTACCGATAGTACATATGCTTGTTTAGTTATGAACTTGTACAACAACCAGCCAAGTAAACCCAAAACTGTCATTGAAAAAAACATATGTACTAGCAAGGCCAACCAAGCAGGGTAAATCATCAATAATATACTTGGATATCCATTTGTATAGCTAGCTCCTTTTTGTTTTGCCTCGTCTAGAAATTCCCTGTTGGGCATGAAATGATACATTAATTCATGCATGCCATATTCCAAATCACTTAAATCATATGTGTGCTCGCCAGAATTTACCATATAGGTTTCCACCGCTCCCCAAAATAAATGTCCCTGAAGGCCAAATGCCCTGTAAACTATTGCTTCATTTGGATTGCTAATACCAATATACCTGTATGGAGGGTTATTTTCATATCGTTTGTAAATAACATAATATGAAGATCCAAAAATTAGGATTACGGCGATTATGGTTTTTATGTTTATGACTTTTCTAAGATTTACCTTTCTTGGTACATAAGTTAGCGCATTAGGTAAAATAAACGCGTAGAGTCCCGAAACAATGGGGGAAAATTTTTGTCCAATTATAAAATTGTAAACAAAGTACATCATCATCAGAAAAATAGCAGTCTTTTTATGCTTTTTAAAAACAATCCCCAAACAAAAAGGAATGAACACAGAAACGTTTCCAAAAATTTTATTCAAGAATGGGTATTGCGAATTTTTCCAATAAGTGAAGCGCGTCACCGAACTATCAAAAATGGGAAGTCTAGACTGTGTAGCGTTAACCAATAATATCAGCAAGGACAATAACACAATTAAAAGAACAATTTTGGAATCAATACTACTTTTGCCCAGTTTAATCTTTATTGCAGAAATATCGTAAGACTTTAAGCTGTTGAAAGTAAGTGTTATAAAAAAAAAGGTGACAACGAAATATAGTAAGTAAAAGAATGTGGCGCCAACAAAAAAACTATCCCGGCCCTGCTCGCTTATATATATTCCTTCTTCAATATAAATCAAAGAAGGCATAATAGTTAACGCCTGAAAAACCAACATTCCATATAAGAAAAAAAGCTTCCATTTCGTCTTTATTGTATAGTATAAAAAGATCATTAAACATATAAAGACTGCAATATTAAAGGCTAACGTCATGCAAAATTGAAATTTCAAGATTTTTATAAAGTTCACCTATTTCAGGAAAATCATCCATATAGGGAAATATATACAATTTAACATCATCTCTTTTTAATGCCAGTTTTATATTAAGAATTGCCGTAGATTCAAAAGAAAAAATATTTTTTGGAAGCAATTGGTCCAAGCACTCCTCAACAGGAGTAGGATCATCAAAAACCAAATATTGGTCAAACACTTTTTTTAGAAGGGTCTCTGCCGTTTTAACATCTCCGTTTCTATGAGGTTTATAATAAATTTTTCCATCTGCAACCTTATCTAATACATGATTAAAGAGTTTTTCTAATTTAATAGAATACTCTTCTTTACCATCAATTTCTTGTCTAATATCTTGACCAATAATTAAAACATTTTCTGAATTGGGCTGATAATCAATAGGCTCAAAAGGTAAAAATATAGATTTATCTGGGCATATTGCTTTTTCGGGCATTCTGACATATTGTGCACCAACCCAATCTTTAAATATTTGGGTGGGATGATCAGAAAATATTTTGAATTTTAATCCAATTAATGAACAAAGCATTTTTTTAATAAACAAACTCCGATAGTTGACTTTAGGGTAATAGTAATTAAGAATACCATCTTCTACCACATAAAATTCATTTTGATTGTTTTGTAAAAGCTTGTTGGTCAAATGGTTTGTAATTACATCTTCAAAATGACAGAAGTATAGGTTTACGCTTGATTGTCCAATAATATTTTTCGCTTTATTATAAAATCTCTTATATCCTCTTAATTTTTCTATCTGAAACAACGCTTTTTCAACAAAAGATTTAGGTCTATATCGAAGATTTAAATCTCCATGAACGACGTTGTCCCACAGTTCTTCTTTATAGTTAAAGTTACCTGGATTTAGAAGTATGCAGTATTTTTCATTCAAACTAAACTTAATTAGATTTTGAAAACTGCTAATATGACTGGGAGATATAGCAATAAAGACCGCAATTTTTTTTGTTTTACCACTCATAGTTTACTTCTTAAGTGCAACCAATTATTTCTCTTTAAAAACCATAACATTCCATAACTAAGTAAAGTAGAACACGCTGCTGCGTATATTCCGTATGTTCTCATAAATAATATATTAAGTAAAACATTAAGAAGAGAACAAATTAGTATTGGGTAAAGTATTTCTCTATCCTTCTTGTAGCCATAAAGCAAATAATGATAAAAAAGGGACGCGTTTAGCAAGCCATTGCTCAAAACCGTAATAAAAAAAACAGGATAGTTTTCTAAGAACTCTTTTTTTTGCAACCACGACAATACTGGGAAAATACTAAAACTTACCAGCGCAATTACAATTAAGGTTGTGTACATTAATTCCTTTTTCAGGGCCTTGATCTTCGATTCTATTTCAACTTTGTTTTTAGAAGCAATCGCCCTAAGTAAGTTAGGAACCAAAAGGGTAAAGGTCAAGGTAGTCACAACTATATTGATAATATTGGCAAAATTTACATAAAATGAGTAAACACCTACACTTTCTTTTCCTAAAAAATAATCAATTAAGAATCTGTCAGAATACTCAATCACTTTATATGCAATAGTGCCAATAAAAAAGGGAGTGCTAATTCTAAATCCTCTTTTTAACCACTTCCATTTAATTACAAAATATTTGCTTTTAATCAAGTACTGCTTTTTATATATCATTACATAAATCACACAGAATAAGAAACTTAAAAAGGAACCTAGTAACGAAAAAAACAATATTTTTTTGATGGTTAAAATTCCCAAATATCCTGTCACGTATATAATGACTAATGGGCCAATCCAACCCGCTGTTCTTAAAAAAAGAGTGAAATTCGCATGGTGGAATTTATTGAACAAGTTAAAAAGCCTAAAAGCTTCTTGACACAAATGCTCTAATATTAATATTAGATAAAAAAGAACACCATACTCAAAAGGAATGAACTCATTAAAAAATAAAACAAACAGCAATGGAATGATAGCAACATAACAAAACAAGTGAAACCACAATTGATTAATAATTATGGTTGCCTGTTCGTCTTCACTATCTAAAATCTCCCTATGCGAATAATTATAAAAATCAAATCCTACAATAAATAAGAAAAAAGTTATCGAAGTAAAAAAAAGACTAATGGTTCCATAATCTTCCACCCCCAACTCCTTGGAAAGATAAATTAGCAAGAGAAATTTGAACCCCATGGATAAACCTCTCAATGTCGCAACTGCAATCTTTTGTTTCATTATATTTAAACAAACTACCTTAAAATATGAAACAACAAAAAGTTTGGTTAATGATTACCCTACAAATATGTTTCTGTCCTAGGTCAATAATTCAATCTTATTCTTTGGTCTATCAATATGGAGTTATAACTCACTTTTTATTTTCAATTAAAGATATAATCAGAGAATTCCAATATCTGCCATTCTCAAAACAATTGTCTCTCAACAACCCATCTTGTTTGAAATTAAATTTTTGTGTAAAAAAGTCAATTTTTTCTTTATCAAACTCGTATAATTCCATCCAAATTTTATGTAAATTCAGGTTCTTGAACCCATAACTTATTAGAAGTTTTGCAGCTTCTTCTCCTTTTCCGTTATCGCCAATATACATTTCATCTTCCCCTATATAAAAAGAAAAATCAGCAGAACGAATTATCCAATTTATATATAAAAGCCCTGCAGCACCTATCGGCTCGTTAGAGTCGAGATCAACAATCGTGAACATAAAATTAATGTGTCTTGTGGATACAAGACTTTCAAACCATTTTTCTTGGTCTATCATGGACAATTCCCTAACCTCCCTAAAGTTTTTTCTAAATTGGGGCAAGTTTCTCCATTCTCTGAAAAAAGGTAGGTCCTCCCTTTCAACTGCTCTTAATCCAACCGATTTACCCTTTATCATAGTATGTCTTTTTTGGTAAAATGTTGGCCAGACTGAATGTCCTTAGTTAGCTTTTTACCTGTCAATGTCCCTATTTCATATGGATGAAACCCTCCTTCCGAAATAGGTCTTAATGCAATGATGTCCTGTTTGTTTATGATTTCCCCTGCCTTCATATCGCGATTTGCCCTCAAACATCTTCTTTGTACAATCATTGACCGAGCTTCATTGGGCTCTACTCTTTTTATTCCGTCACCCAATGCCAACAACAGCTCATTGGACCTTTCAACCATTTCTTTCCAACTGGCCGGTGTCATCGCAAAGGCATGGTCGGGGCCCTCTTGATTGTTGTCATCGGTAAAGTGCTTTTCGATAATCCTTGCTCCCAAGGCTATGCTTCCCAAAACCGTCGCGTGGCCAGATGTGTGGTCAGAAAGCCCTAAAATCAATTCAGGGTATAGCTCCCTGAATTTTTTCAACACATTTAAATTACAATATTTAAAGTTTTCATCACTTCCTGTATAATTTGTGTTGCACTGCATCAGAACGGCGTCCTTGGTTTTGCTCAAAACCAAGTCCATCACTCTTTTTACGTCGTTTAAATCAGAAGCTCCGCTGGCAATCAAAATAGGTTTCTGTTTTGTCAATATATATTCTATGATTTCAAGCCAAGAAATATCCCCAGATCCTATCTTGTATAAATCAACATATGGGTCGACCAAATCCACGGATTCAAAATCATAAGGGCTCGTAAAGTAATCTATGCCGACTTTGACACATTCTTTCTTAAGCTTTACCGTCCATTCTTTGGCAATACTGGCATCTTCATATACTTGATAAACAGACTTCTTCCATTTTGACTGATGGGAAAGTTTTTCCTTCATCATGTCAAATCCTTGCTTGCTTACAATTTTGTTGGCCTGGAAATTTTGAAATTTTGCGGCATCAGCGCCCGATTCTTTTGCAAGATGAATCAAATCCAAGGCTTTATTTAAGCTGCCATCATGGTTGGCACCAATATCGGCAATAAAGTAAAGTGAATTTTCATCAATTATCTCCTGTCCTAATTTAATGCTTCGATGATTGCTCATTTCCTTTGTATTTATCGTTTATCATTTCTATTACTTCACTAATCGACGGCAGCTTTCGGTCAAATTTTTTTTCATAATACTTAACTGATAATGATTGATCTAAACTTCTTTTGGCTCTTTTCTTAAATTCCTTTATAGACCCCCTTCGAACATTGGAACGGGATAGCACCAAACTATCAAGCAAGGCAATTCCAAATTCATATTTTGTGCATGCCTCTGAACCTGCGACATGTAATATCTCGGAATTTATTTTGTTCTCTTCAATCAAAAATTTGACTTCTTCCATTAATTGCCATATTGAAATGGGTGTGAAAATTACATCATCAAAAAGGTTAATGTCTTCTTGATTTAATGAAGAACCTATTATCCATTCTGCAAAACTTGTCTTTTCTTTATTAAGGTTTAAGCCAACTATTGTTGTTCTTATAATTAGGAAATCTCGGTTGGAATTTTTCAAATAATATTCACCCAGTTCTTTTGATTTCCCGTATATACTTTGTGGATTTACGTTATCCTTCTCTTTAGCCAAATTTAAATCTGAAGAGAAAACCGCATCAGTGGATATATAAATTATTTTAACTTTGGGAGATGTGCTGTCCAAAAGTTTTTTGACGGAGACTCCATTAACATTATAAGCATCCAAAGGATTCTCCTCACAAAAATTCCCGTTTGTAAATGCCGCACAATGAACAATTATATCGGGGTTGGACCATTCAATAAGATCGGAAAAATTATCTTCACTCAAATCGAATTTTTTGTAAGGCACGTCATCAAAAAACTCAACATCTGAATTTCCTGTAGCAAAAACCTCAAAATAATGGCTGAAGTGTAGAGCCATATTGGAACCTAGCATTCCGGAAGCTCCCGTTATCAATATTCTATTTTTTGCCATGAAACAATTTGTGTTTTAACTGAGCAAGCTCCCAATCAGAAGGATTGTCAATATCTTGTGCCTCTAAATCGTCAACAATAATAGCTCCTGTATTTTTTGTTACTAGTTTTTTTTCCCTCATTAAGGCTTCAACGTTAAAAAAATAGAATTGGCCGGCATCATGATATGTTGGTTCCAAATCCTGAGACCTGGTAACCAAATGTTCCGGTTGAATCATATATACTTTTTTCTCCGTAATCCTTACTGCTCTTTGTACAGGAAAACTATATTCAACAATCGGATAAACAAGGTCCAAATTTTCTTGAACTAATTTTTCAAAAGCCAGTTTAAGTTTGTCTTTTGTGACAAATGGCGCGGTTGGATATATGCAACATGCATAATCAAAGTTCGTTCCTTTATCATTGTAATGATTTAGCACTTCTTCAATGACATCAAAAGTGGTTGCAAAATCCCCGGAATTTTTCTCACTTCTATAAAAAGGAACTTCCGCTCCGCAATCAAGTACCAATTCCGCAATCTCTTTATCATCGGTTGAAACTATAATCTTATCGAAAAGATTTGATTTTATGGCTGTTTCAATAGAGTAGGCAATGATTGGTTTTCCATTAAAATTAAGTATGTTCTTCTTGGGAATTCTTTTGCTGCCACCTCTTGCCGGAATAATTGCCAATCTGTTCATATCAGATGTGAAAATTGTAATCTACATGTTCTACTATTAATTTTCTAAGGCTATCAACGGTTTCCCATTCTGTGTTTTCCCCAGAATTATACCTAAAGCCTTTCGGTACTTTCACCGCATCAAAAGCTTCTATAAAATCATTCCGTTTCCAACCATGTGTTGCTGGCAAGATAACATAATATCTGCCAAGATCATATGTGTAAAAGGAATCAGAGCTTGTAATCATTTCTTCATGCAGTTTTTCCCCAGGCCTTATTCCAACCACAGGTTTATCGCATTCGGGACCAATAGCTTCTGCAACATCCATTATTCGATATGAAGGAATTTTAGGCACAAAAAGTTCACCTCCCCAGGCATGTTCAAGAGCGTGCATTACCATATCAACACCGCCTTGCAATGAGATATTAAATCTGGTCATATTGGGATCAGTGATAGGAAGTACTCCTTCAGATTTCTTTTTATTGATAAAAAATGGTATCACGGATCCATTTGAACCCATGACGTTTCCATATCTCACTACCGAAAATCGAATTGGGCTGTCCCCTTTAATATTGTTTGCCGCTATAAAAAGTTTGTCAGAAGTTAATTTAGTTGCACCATAGAGGTTTATAGGTGCACATGCTTTATCTGTTGATAAGGCAACAACTCGTTCTACATTGGTTTCAAAACAAGCATCTACTACATTCTGGGCTCCACCAATATTAGTCTTAATGCACTCTTCGGGATTGTATTCAGCCAAATGGACATGCTTCATTGCCGCTGCGTGAATCACATAGTCAACACCCTTAAAAGCCCTTATCAACCTGTCTTTGTCTCTTACATCACCAATAAAAAAACGTATCTGGGGATATTTGTCTTGGTGATACTCTTGAGCCATTTGGAATTGCTTTTGTTCATCCCGAGAAAATATAATCAGTCTTCGAACATCGGGATATCTTTCAAAAATATGCTTGGTTAAAGCCTTACCCAATGAACCGGTCCCCCCAGTTATTAAAATTGATTTTCCTTCAAGTTTCATTCTACTATATTTTTAAAGAGGTTTAGTTAGTGTTTTATTAAACATTATTTTTCGATTAAAATTGGTTAGGTCAAATGTTCCGTCTAATGTTAAAAAAAAATTCTTTATTAACAATTCTTTATTGAAAACCCTTAATCATGGCAATCGATAGATCTTTAGTTGATAAAGTAATATATTCATCTTTTATTCTCCAATTAATCGCCAAATAGGAATCATCATACCTAATACCCCCCTCAGCATCTTTATTATAATAATTATCACACTTATAAAACACTGTTGCTGATTCACTCAATGTTAAAAACCCATGGGCAAACCCTCTCGGCATAAACAACTGTTTTTTATTGTCACCACTTAACTCAATTGATAAATGCTCGCCAAAAGTAGGGGATTTTTTACGCAAATCCACCACCACATCCTGAATTCTTCCCGACAACACAGAAACTAGCTTAGCTTGGGCTTGCTCTCCTTTTTGGAAATGCAAACCTCTCAACACCCCTTTTGTGGAAAAGGATTGGTTATCCTGCACAAAGTTTACTTCTCGTCCAATCGCTTCACAAAAATCCTTGTGGTTGTAGCTTTCAAAAAAATAGCCCCGCTCATCTTCAAAAATTGTGGGTTCAATTATAAAGCACCCTTTTAACTTGGTCTCCGTTGCCTTGATCATATTTCTTTGCTCAATATGCCCAACAATCTATTGCCGTAACCACTCTTCATCAATGGTTTTGCCAGTTTTTTTAACTCTTCTTGATCAATATAGCCCATTTCATACGCGGCTGCTTCTATCGACCCCGTTATCAAACCTTGTCGCTCCTCGATCACCTCAACAAATTTTGAGGCTTGCATCAGGGCCTGGAACGTGCCAGTATCCAACCAAGCTGTTCCTCTATCCAGAATACTTACATTGAGTTTGCCTCTTTTTAAGTATGCTTTGTTTACATCGGTAATCTCCAATTCGCCACGTGTACTTGGTTTGATGTTTTTTGCAATGGAAATTACATCATTATCATAAAAATAAATCCCCGGCACTACATAATTGGATTTGGGTTCCTTTGGCTTTTCTTCAATACTGATGGCTTTTCCTGCTTCATCAAACGCTACCACACCATATCGCTGTGGGTCGTTGACCCGGTACGCATAAATGATTCCTCCATCGGGGTCATTATTTGCTTGCAACAGTTTGGACAAGCCTGCGCCGTAAAAAATATTGTCCCCCAAAATAAGGGCTACCTTGTCTTTTCCAATAAAATCTTCACCTATAATGAAGGCTTCCGCCAATCCGTTGGGAGATTCTTGCACCGCGTAGGAAAAGGAACAGCCGTACTTTTGTCCGTCACCCAACAGTTCCTGGAACAACGGGAGGTCCTTTGGTGTGGATATAATCAATATATCCTTGATTCCCGCATACATTAAGGTGGACAATGGGTAATAAATCATTGGCTTGTCGTAAATGGGCATCAACTGCTTGCTCACCGAAAGGGTAAGTGGGTGCAATCTACTGCCGGTTCCTCCTGCCAAGATGATTCCCTTCATTGTGTTTTATGCTTGATATTGCTTTTTATAATATTCCAAATAGTCTCCCGAGGTAACATGGTCCAACCACTCCTGATTGTCAAAATACCAATCTATGGTCTTTTCAAGACCTTCCTCAAATGTTACGGATGGCTCCCAACCCAATTCTTGGTTTATTTTGGTGGCATCAATGGCGTACCTTAAATCATGTCCCGGGCGATCCTTTATAAAGGTTATCAGTTTTTCTGAGGAGCCTTCTTGTCTTTTGAGTTTTTTGTCCATCAATCGGCATAACAATTTGGTCAAATCAATGTTCTTCCATTCGTTACAACCTCCAATATTGTAGGTCTCTCCCTTTTTCCCTTTGTGAAATACCAGATCAATTGCCCTAGCATGGTCTTTTACGTACAACCAATCACGGGTATAATTTCCATCACCATAAACAGGCAACGGCTTGTTTTGTATGATATTGTTAATGAACAAAGGAATCAATTTTTCTGGAAATTGATTGGGACCGTAATTGTTTGAACAATTGGAAATAACATACGGTAATCTATAGGTCGCTCCATAAGCTCGCACAAAATGGTCGGAGCTTGCTTTTGAGGCGGAGTAAGGTGAGTTTGGATCATACGCTGTGCTTTCGGTAAAAAATCCCTCTTTGCCCAAGCTGCCATACACCTCATCGGTACTGATATGATAAAACAAGAAGTTTGGATTGTCCTTGGCCAGTTCCAAAGATGCATTCAATAAATTGACGGTACCCAAAATATTGGTCCGCACAAAAGATACTGGGTCCGAAATGGAACGGTCCACATGGGATTCTGCGGCCAGATGGATTACACCGTCAAATTTATGTTTAGAGAAAAGTTCATTGATAAAATCGGAATGGACGATGTCCCCTTTAACAAATGAGTAGTTCGGGGCTTCTTCAATAGCTGTTAAATTTTCCAGGTTTCCCGCATAGGTCAGCGCATCCAGATTAATGATGTTGTAGTGGTCATAATACTTGGTCACGAACCGTCGAACTACATGGGAACCGATAAACCCGGCTCCACCAGTGATTAAAATATTTTTTGGAATACCCTTGTCCATGTAAGCTCCTTTATAACCCTATGTGCCTGTTTCCTAAAAAAGAAAACTCTTTGTTAATCATGAAAGAACACTATTCCTTGGCCGCTTTGCGAAAGTACGATAATTCGGGGCCAAAACAAGCTTGACCTGGTCTGTTAGCCCGTTTTCATCCAGTATTTGCTTGGCAAATTCATACCACGTCATTGGCTTCCCATCCGTAAAATGATATATGCCGAAGGCCTTTTTTTCCAACACGATTTCATTTAAAACAAACTTTGCCAATGCCTCCGTGTTGGTCGGACATCCTTTTTGGGCATTTGTTATGTACAAATCTTCACCTGCCAGAGCCTTTTGCAAAATTGAACGATAGAAATTATGACCGTATTTTTTGCTGTACAGCCAAGATGAACGAATTATATAGTGGTTCGGTAAAATCTCTTGAATAAACTCCTCCCCCCTTAGTTTGGACCTACCATATTCGTTGATAGGGTTGGTTTTATCATCAACAGTATATGGGCCTTCTTTCTCCCCATCAAAAACATAATCAGTTGATATATGAATCAAAGTAGTTCTATGATCTTTACAAGCCTCGGCCAAATTTTTCACCCCTTCCGCATTGACCTCAAAAGCCTTTTTCGAGTACTTCTCTGCATCCTCTACATGGGTATATGCGGCGCAATTGATACACAAATCATAGTTTTCTTTTGAGAAAAGTTTCTCCAGTTCTTTTGGTTTGGTGATGTCCAGTTTTTTGGATGTTTTGAAATCAAAGGAAACCTCTGGAAAATCATGGGCCAGTTCTTGAAATGTGAGGCCCAATTGACCCCCGGCTCCTGTTACCAAGATTCGCTTCATTACATTTTCTTTTATTTATCCAACCTTAAAAACTACTTAACGCTCTAAATATTGGTCTATTTTTGGTTATATGTTTTGAGGTACCTGTTCAACTCAAGTAAGGCCAAAACTCCCAATACCAGGCCCAATAACAGTAATGGAAGTAAAAATTTATAACTGTTCCAAATTCCCTTTAGTTCCACCCCTCTTGTGGGAAAATCACTTATTACATTGATAATCGCGGATTTATTGGCCCGTTCTTTGTTCAAGGCAACCAATCGCTCTTTGAGTACATCTTTTTCCTGCACCAGCTCCAACTCCCTGCCCTGTGACTCTGAACTTTCCGCTAGGTTAATATTGGTCCCCTGCATAGGTTTGTCCGCCTCCTTGACCATTACTGTCTTGTACAGGCTCTGTAGCGAGTCAATCTCGGCAAGCTGGTTTTTGTAGATTTCTTCCTGAAGGTCCAAGTTCTCATCGTTGATTCTTTTCTGAAGCTTAAAGTATTGATTGACAGCAATCGAATTGATCATGGCCGGTTGCGCCTTTTTGGCCACCTTATTGTCCGTACTTATTACGGAGATTTGATGGAACCTTGCATCCATCGAATTGAAGTTTTCCAGATAATTTTCAAAATCTATGGCTTTGACCGTTGTGGTGTCCAACTCCCGGATAAACTCATCAAAGAGTTTTATCTTCTGGTTCTCATCAGAGTACGAGTCGGTAAAAATTTCCTTAATACTGGCCGCTTCGTGCTCGGTAATGTTCAATGCCGTGGCCAAGGCCACGGAATCCTGCGCCTCTGCCAAATCATTATAAAAGGCTATATTGTTGTACAGCTGCTGAACACTGTTAAAATTGGGTTCGACAACCATTCTGGAAATATACTTTTCCGGGGTCACTTTGTCCAAAATAAATCCTCCGACACCTCCAATGATAAGGGCTGCCCCTATGACGATGATGTTCTTCTGTACAAAAATGAGGAACAGCATTGCCAAGTGGAAAATTCCCTTAAAAATGCCACCGATGAAATTGAAGAACTTCTGAAAACCCCTCCCGATCATCTGGAACAATTGTCCCAAATCTATTTCATCTGAATTATTCTGATTTACTGGTTGGTCTGCCATTTCCTATGAATTGAATATTTGTTTTAAAATCCTGTCCGTAATTAAATATGTGGGCTTAACCCCTGTTGTTCCCAGTCCACCAGAAGCCAAGGTACTTCCAGTTTCCAAGGGATTGTCCGACGCATAATAGGCGTAACGTACCTTAACATCCTTTTTTATGCTTTTTCGGATTTGGGATGCCGATTGAATCGCTTTTTGATAGTGCACCCCCTCCATTTCCAAACCTATCACGTTCCATGTGGATTCATGGAAAAATTGGAGGATGTCCCTATTCTGCAAGGATGTCCCCAAAACGGTAACCATGGTGCCTTCCATTACTTTTAGGCCATGGCCCTCAAAATCCGAGCCGTTAAGTTCGTTTTTAAAGGGGTAATTGTCAGCCGTTCCTTCAAAAATATGTGCCGAGGGAATCATTAAATCGCCTTTACCGCCTTCCAAAATGCCGGCCTTTCCCATAATGGAAACCGAATCAACATTCAGGAAAATCTTTTCATCATCTTCTTCCATGGGCTTTAAAAGTTCATCTATGGTTTCATAGGCTTGTTCCCCAAAGGCATAGTCCATCACAAATATAACGGGTTTTTCTTCCTCCGAAATATCCTCTGGCAACTTATAGCAGCAACTCTGCTTTCCGAACTTGGCCGTATCAAAGATTTGAACGTCAATGTTTGCTCCCGATTCGTCGTCCAAAAAGATCATGCCGTTCTTTTCGGCAAGATCTTTTACTTTTTTGTTGAGGCTTTTATGCTTCTCGGAGCCCAGTGCCTCATAAATGTCCAATGATTCGTTGTCGGGAAACTCTTGGGCCAATGCCTTTTTGGCAAAAAGCGAGTTCATAACACTGTGCATGTTGGCACTGATGATATGCAGCGGCCTATCCAATACGTTGTGCTTTTGTAAGGTGCGCTTGATTTTATCGGCCCACTTTTCCCCATGGATGTGGTGCCCCAAACGCTCCCGCAACAAAGGGCTGAAGGTAATCGTCCTTTTATTGCCCGTAGTCTCTTCTTCAATGGCGAGTTTTCCCAACCAATACATCACATTTAAAAAACGATCGGGATCCTTCGCGGTCTTTAATTTGTTTTGGATATCGACCACCTCATCAAAGGTCCTTCCCAAAATATTGGCGCAATGAATCAGGGCCACCTCCCGTTGATCATTATCCTTTTCCTCGCTCAGCACAAACTCGGTAAGCTTGTCCCAATCACGGATGGTGGCATTGCCATCATCAACCAAAACTCTTTTGGAAATCTTATCAGATTCCACGAACAAAAAGGTAAGGTGGGTCAAAATATCATAGATATCGCTTCTGCCGCGTGTGATCTCGATGTTCATCTGCTCATCGTCTATTCGGTAGCAGTTTCTTCGCCTTTTGGGCGGTACAATGGGTTTTAAGTGCGATTTGGCAAAGCCTTCATCGGAGGTCAGGTTGATGAAACGGCATTCCTCAATGCCTTCGGGCAAGCGTTCCAGGACATAGATCAGTCCGTTGAGTTCCGCCTTGCCCTCCGCAATGGTGCCGTAAATTTCGGGCCTGAGCAACAAAAGTGCATTTCGAAGTGCGTTGCCCGAAACGCCCGATGGTTTGTAAAACCCACGGTTGAGCAAATGGCGCATAGTGATGTACAAACGCTCAATCGCGTTGGTGGACTCCTGTGCCCTGGTTGTCTGTTTTACTTCTGTTGCCATCATAACTTCTGGCAAAATAAGTGATTTCCCATAAAAATTAAACAGTTATGGGTCAACTAATTTTAAAGGGATGCAATCCATCGGCTACTTTACGGTCGTTGGCAAGGCGTTGCACCTTGTTCTGTCCGCCCAATTTACCTATGGATTTCATATAGTCTTGAAACCCATTTGGTTTGATGCTGCTGATCTTTAGGGGTTGAAGGATGTTCCCTTCGATCAGGTCAAAATAGTAGCTGTTCTGTTTTTTCATGCTTTCTTCGATGATCTCGGAAAACCTTGCCCGATCTGATGGTTCCCTCTGAAATTCTATAAACCATTCGTGATAGGGAAGTTCTCCCGCTTTCGGGTTGGTCTGGGGTGCTACGGTAAATTCGTTTACCACCGCATCCGTTTGTTTTACGGCCAATTGCAGTGCCTCTTCAACTTCTTTTGCAATTACGTGTTCCCCGAAAGCGGAAATAAAGTGCTTGATTCTCCCCGACACCACGATTTTGTATGGGGCTTTGGACACAAACCGAACGGTATCGCCTAGATTATAGCCCCACAGTCCCGCATTGGTGGAGATTACCATCGCATAATCCACATCCAATTCCACATCCGCTATGGTCAATCGTTTGGGGTTTTCATCAAAAAACTCATCCGCCTTTACAAATTCATAAAAGATTCCTGCATCCAAAAGCAGCAACATTCCCTTTTGCTCTTGGGAATCCTGATAGGCGAAAAAGCCTTCACTCGCGGGAAAAAGCTCGATACTGTCCACTTTTCTCCCAATCAGGCTTTCAAATTTGGCCCGGTATGGTTCGTAGTTGACCCCGCCATAAATGAACAATTGGAACTCCTTGAAGAGATCGCCCACCTTTTTGCCCGTCTTGGCGTTGAGCCTTTCAAAATACATCTGCACCCAAGAGGGTATTCCCGCAATAACGGTCATGTTCTCCCTTTCGGTCTCCTCGACGATTTTGTCCACCTTGGTCTCCCAATCCTCAATGCAATTGGTCTCCCAGCTCGGCAATCGGTTTTTTTGGAGATAGTTGGGCACGTAATGGGCGGATATTCCGGAGAGCCTACCTAATTTAATGCCGTTCTTTTCTTCCAAAACGGGGCTTCCCTGTAAAAAAATCATTCGGCCATCCACAAAATCGGCCTTTCCGGTTTCGTGGATGTAGTTGAGGATGGCATTCCTTGAGGCCTCGACCTGGTTTTTTATGGATGGTTTGGTAATGGGGATATACTTCGCTCCCGAAGTGGTGCCCGAGGTTTTGGCAAAATAAATGGGTTTTCCCGGCCAGAGTACATCACTCTTGCCATCAATGATTTGTTGGATATATCCTTTTAGTTCCTCATAATCCCGAATGGGAACCCTTTCCACAAAATCCTGATGGGAACGGATCGAATTAAACTGATGGTCCTTGCCAAAAACGGTATCCTTGGCTTGGGCGACCAGTTGGTTAAACACCTTTTGTTGGGTTTTTACGGGCCGGTTTACCCATTTATCGGTTTTTTTGGCTATCCGATTCGCAAATATTTTTGCTGCAAACGCTTTTAGGGACATTTAGTTGAAATCAATATAGTTTTGTGGATCAACAGGCTTTCCTTTTCTCCAAAGCTCAAAATGCAAGTGGGGCCCTGTTGTGAGCTCTCCCGTATTTCCAATGGATGCGATTACTTCCCCGGCCCTTACCAAATCGCCTTGGGATTTGCTCAGGGAACCATTGTGTTTATATACGGAGGTTATTCCCTCTTGATGCTCGATAATGATTACATATCCTGTTTCCGTGGTCCATTCGGCAAATAAAACCGTGCCATCTGCAATGGATTTTACCGGTGTTTCCCTTGGAGCGACCAAATCAACGGCATAGTGTTTGGATTTCTGGTCAAATCCTTGTGAAACAGTCCCGTTGACGGGCGAAAAGAACAGAGTTCCCAAGTTCTCCACATCCCTTTCAAAAAGGTTGTACTTGTCTTCCAGTTCCACTTCTTCCCTCAATAAAAGGTCCTGCTTGATCGGGCTAAGGTCCACTGAGGCCGGATCCAATTTATACTGGTCAAACAAGGAATCGCGATTTACTTGATTGTTCTCGATATCCCCCCGTAGCACCTTTCTCACATTGTCCAAATACCGGTTGGTATAATTAAGGACGGTAACCAATGAGTCCGTTTTATAGGTAAGCTCGGTGGCCTGTCGTTTTAACTTTGTGGAAGAATAGCCCGGAATATATTCCCTTAGCGGGGTAAAGGCTATGATCAAGGTGGTGACCCCTATCAAAACGATAATAAACAAAGTTCCGGTAACAAAAACGTTAAGCCTGTTGAGCTTAAAGGATATCTTTTCCTCAAAGGTGCTTTCGTTAAGAATTACCAAGCGATACTTGTGCAGCAGCTTGCGCTTTATCTCTTTTCTTTTCTTTTTGTCCTTTGCCATGGTGAACAAAGATAGGCTTAGATTTTAATATGCGTGTTAAGCTTTTTTAAAAAGCTGAAGGGGATAAGTTCCTAAAAATCATTTTCAAATGCTAATTTTCGTTAATCGAATGTGCTCTTCAACATCTTTTTAGTACTTTTACATTTCTAATTAAAGCATTTGAAGATATGATTGCTCAAACTATATTTCTTGGTATGATAGGTCCCTGGCAGATTGTTTTGATCGTTGCCGTGGTAGTTTTGCTTTTTGGAGGTAGAAAGATTCCAGAACTTATGAAGGGCCTTGGAAGCGGAATCAAAGAATTCAAAAACGCTACCAAGGATGACGAAAAACTGGAAGGTGAAACAAACGAGTCGAAATCCTAAATTGATTCTTGTGGTCTGGAATGCACTGTGTTTTTAATGGTTTTTCAACCATCGACAACATCTTTTCAGCATTCAACGCCATATATTTCCCCTTTCACAACAAAAAATTACCACCCCACTTACCATATCCTATTTTAGCGGTTGAAAATAAACTGTTAAGCCCCCTATGCTTAACCTCCAAATGAACCCAATCGTTCATTTGTGCAGATGGAGTGGTAATGAAAAGACTTATCTCACTTTTATTCTTCCTATGCCCTTTTGGGATATTTTCCCAAGAGTTTGCCTTGTCCCATATTGATGGGACCTCCTCCTCTTTCCATAGGTTTGCCCCTTCACAAAGCAGCGGCTCCATTTTAGTAAACCATCAAGGTGGTCTGGGCCAAAAAAAACCGGTCGGGTATCCGGGTGAAAAAGCAAAGACCGAAAAACTTATTGCCAAAGGCAACGATTACTTTGATAAAATGTGGTACGCAGGAGCAGCCCGCGTTTTCGACATTGTTCTTGAAAAAACAGAGGCGGGGCACACCCCGGCTTTGCTGTCAAAGGCAGGTGATTCACATTACTACACGGGAAATCTTGAAAAGGCTTACGAATGGTACCACGAGCTTTACGGGCAACATCAAGGGGAAATGCATGGGGATACCTATTTGAAATATGCCCAAAGCTCAAAGGGGGCAGGAAAGTATCGCAGGGCCGCAACCTTGACAAAGATCTTGCGGCAAAAAAGGGACGAGCCCTTAAATGAGCTCAATACAATAGACCCTCGTACATGGGAAGGCAGTTACACTGTTACAATCAAGAATCTGGGCATTAACTCCCGGTATTCTGATTTTTCCCCCATGTTCCACAACGGTTCCGATATTGTCTATGCCTCTGCAAAGGACACCTTGTTTTTGACAAGTCGCCGTTACCGTCGTACCAATCAACCTTTCCTCGACCTTTACATTGCAAAAAGCAAGAACAAGGAAGGAGACCTTACCTCCCCACAAAAATTCTCCAAAAAAATAAACACCAAATATCATGAGGCCTCCATGGCATTTTCTCCTGACCAAAAAACCATTTATTTTACAAGGAACAACTATGGCAAACGTTTAAAAATGGGAAAAAACGGTATAAATCACCTAAAAATATATCGTTCCCGATTTACCAATGGTGCATGGGGCAAGGCAGAAGAGCTTCCCTTTAATGGCGAAGATTATTCTACGGGCCACCCGACCATTAGTCCAGATGGCACAAAAATGTATTTTGTATCCGATAGGCCAGGTGGTTTTGGTGAAACAGATATTTATGTGGTTGATATTATCGAAAACGGGGGCTTTTCCAAGCCAAAAAACCTTGGAAGGACCATCAACACCAAAGACAAGGAAATGTTCCCTTATGTCGCCGATAACGCCCTTTATTTTTCTTCCAACAGGCCCATGGGCTTCGGCGGTTTGGATGTCTACAGATCTGATGGGGCAAATGGGGGGTTCGGCATAGGGGTCAACCTGGGCAAACCCATCAACAGTAACAAAGATGATTTCTCCTATATTGTCGATGCCACGGGAGAGCGGGGCTATTTTGCATCCAATCGCAAAGGGGGTAAAGGGGATGACGATATTTACTCCTTTAAATACACGCTCAACCTAAATGCCATTGTCGGCACCGTTGAAAACGGGTTGACAGGTGAAGCTGTGGACAAAGCCAATATATCCTTGTACAGCAACGAAGGCAGGTTGATAAATGAGGCCGTCTCGGACACAGCTGGCAACTATTTGTTCAAAAACCTTGGTTCAACAACAAACTATACCGTGGTGGCCAAGAAAAAGGGGTTCGTTAGCGACAGTCTGCCCGTGGAAACCAAGGAAAACGAAAACATATCGATAACCCAATACCTAAAGCAACTTGTTGGGGAAAAACCAATTGTTGACCTGTTTGAGCCCAGCGATGTGTACTTTGATTTTGATAGTTTTAAGATCAGCCCGCGTTCCGCTCAAGAATTGGACAAGCTGGTCAACGCATTAAAAGAGAACGAAAGCCTGTCCTTAAAAATCGCATCCCATACCGATGCCATTGGTCCAGAAGCCTACAACAAATATCTGTCCGACAAGCGCGCCAAATCTACCCGTGATTACCTTGTTTCCCAAGGAATCGACCCTTCAAGGATCATTAGTGCCATTGGTTATGGCGAAGAACGTTTGTTGAACGATTGTTCCAACGGCACACCCTGTGCCCCGGACCAACACCGTTTAAACCGAAGGTCTGAATTTATTCTGGTTTCCGGATAAACGGGCCTAAAACGTTTTGATCAACCCCTGATTTTTTCCTTTCCCCTTATCAAGTGCAGTTCGTCGATATTTCTGTCCGTCTGTCGGTTTGTGGCAATATGCAGTTTGTCGATCAAAATGCTATCCTTGCGGATTCTGGGCTTTGGCCCAAGACTTTTAACTTGTTTTTACCACCTTTTGTCCGTTTGTTTTCGATTCCCTTCCGCTAAATCAAACCTTTGGCCTGTCTTTAAACCTTAAATCATACTTTATGAAAAAACTATTACTTGTTAAAGAGATATATATTGAAGGGTTTCGCAACCTGGGACACTTTTTAATTGAAAAATATTTCAAAATATTCGCCTGGTTCAGTTTTATCCTGTTCCTTATAGTGCTTTATGCCTTTATTTACAGGTTATCCACAGGCTTTGCATTTGATTGATCCCCTAAGCTTTAAAGAACAAAAAAGGCCCGAACTATAAAAGTTCTGGCCTTTTTGCTTTGTGTAAAACCATGTTTTTCTAGTCAGCCGCAGGAGGAGTTGGCTCAAAGTCCACTGTTTTCAATATCGCCTCCAGCTCAAACATGTAATCCCTTTTGGCTTCTGAAGGGGCAAAGGTGAACCCCTCGATAATCATTTTGCGATTGTTTTCCTTATCGTTGATGATATAGGTTAAAAATGGGCCTGCCATCGGATATCCGTGGATTTCCCAGACTCCTTTTACCTCAGCGGCCTTTTTGCCTCCAATCTCAGCTGGAAACACATAGGGCGCAAAAGCTTTCTCCGTGATCATGTAGGTGTTCTCATAAGGCCCGGGAATGTACTTTTTACCTATGGAATCCCTCATCTTCACAATGTCCTCAACAAAAGTGGAATCGTTGCTAAAGTAATCCCAGGGCATTTCATAGGCAATGATGTTCATGGTGCCTTTCGGAATCTGAATGTCCATCCAAACAAAATTGTCCTCTCTCTTCCCGACCTTGTACAAGGATGGCACCTTTAAACGAATACCAAACGCTTCTTCCAATGCCCTGTCCTTGCTCAAGGAGCGTTCAAAACGCCTTTGCGCTTCGGCAATCTCATTTGCCTTGAATGCTTTTATGGCCCTATCGGCCAAGGAATCCAAGTTTTGGATCATCACCTCCTCGGTTGGTCCGGTAACCACGGCTACTTTCTGCGGTTTTGCGTATGCATTGTCCTTTATGTGCGCCAAAGAAGTTGAATCTTGCTCTACATATAGGATGGACCTGGAATGGGTGGTCGTGCCCTTAAAAACTTTCGGAGGCACCTGGGTAAGGGTAAATTTGGGCTCTATCTGTGGCAAGCCAATAATCTGCGCGGCAAATTCGTCCCTTATTTTTTCTCCTACGGGCCCTCTCCAAAGCTCGGTGTCCATAATGACCATCAAGGAGTTGATGCCCCCTGTGGAGGGTGGAAGAAATTTTTTCTTTGAACCTGAGTCTTTACAGGATCCCAATGCCAACAAAGCTGTGGCAATCAATAGTGTTCCTAATTTTTTCATCTTGTGTTAAATTTACGAAGAACAATCACACAATTTAAGTTTTGTGCCCGGTTTTAGGTTATTCCCACTAATACCGTTCCATTCTCGCAAATTCTCTATGGAAACTCCAGGATATTTTTTGGAAATCGTCCAAAGGGAATCCCCCGAGCGTACCGTATGGATTTTTGACCCGCTTACAACAGTTCCCGAAGGCTTCGGGCCATTGCTCTTTGAATCATTTTTGGCGATGTACGGCTTTCTTGGATAAATGGTCAAACGTTGGCCAATGCGAAGATTGTTGCTTCGCAATCCGTTCCATCTTTTAATTTGACTGACCCCGACGCCATAACGCTCCGCTATCTTGCCCAAATAATCTCCGCTCTTCACCCGATAACGAATCTGGTCTTTGGCCGTAACCATATTCGGCAATGGCTTTTCCTGGGAGTCCAGTTCCTTCTTGACATAGGCATAGATTTCTTTTTCATTGGATACAAACTTGCCGATTTTGGATTTTGGCAAGCGCAACGCATAATCCTTTCCCTCAACTTTTGGTATGATGTTGAGTTTATATGCAGGATTCAACATTTCCAGTTCCTCCGTGCTAATGTCCACCAGCTTGGAGATTTGATCAAAGGTGATCAAGTTTTTTACATGAACGGTATCCGTTTCAAAATAGGGGCGCTCCGCTTTTTTGTATTGCAGCCCATGCTCCTCGGCATATTCAAAAATGTACATGGTGGCCAAGAAAGCTGGGAGATACCCTGCCGTTTCACGTGGAAGAAACCGTCTGATGTTCCAATAGTTCTCATATCCACCGGAACGGCGTATGGCCTTGTTTACATTTCCCGGGCCCGAGTTGTATGCTGCCAATGCCAAATCCCAGTCCCCAAAAATACCATAGAGCCTGGAAAGGTATTTGCTCGCGGCCTTGGTGGCCTTTATAGGGTCGTGCCTTTCGTCCACATAGCTGCTTACGTCCAGTCCGTACATTTTGCCCGTACTGTACATAAACTGCCAAAGCCCCTTGGCGCCCACTCTGGATCTTGCCTTTGGATTAAGGGCGGATTCCACGATTGCCAAATATTTAATTTCCAAGGGGATGTTCTGGTTGTCGAGCTCTTGTTCGAACAGGGGAAAGTAAAATTGGGAGGCCGTAATCATGCGCTGCATCAAATCCCTTCTTCGTGTTAAAAAGGATTTGATCACACTCTCCAAGGATGGATTATAGGTAATCTTGAACGGTGTTTTTGCATCCAATCGGGCCAATCGGGCCTTTAAGGTATCCGTTGGCAAATCCACCACAACAATGGAATCGTGTTCAGGACCTTTCTGAATTTCCAACAACATATCGCTGAAGAGATCCGCATTGCTGTGCAACTCGTTCAACCAAAGGCTGTCATATCGCCAAGCTTCTTCCAAATCGCGCAGCTTAAATTTCCCGTCTTCGTGGGTTTCCAAGGCCATGAGTTGGCCATCAATCTTAATGTGGGATACTTGAACAGCCGGATTTTGATCCTTTTGAAGTGCTGTGGAATCCAACTCCGTTTTTATAGTGTCGATTTCTTGTTGCGCACTGACATAGGGGGCCGCGGACAGTACGGCCGCCAGAACAGCTATTTTCAATTTTTGGCTCATTTGGACAAGGTTTGATTTTTGGGGCAAACGAAAATGGCGTTTTTTTGTGAAACAATAAAACCCAAGAACAAAAATATCCCTCATTTTAACGTTTCCCCCAATAACTCACAACGTGAAACTTAGTCCAATATTGCAGCGATGCCAGGTAGCGTTTTCCCTTCCAGACTTTCCAGCATGGCCCCGCCCCCTGTGGATACGTAGCTAACTTTGTCCTCGAAACCGAATTGCTTCACCGCGGCAACCGAATCACCGCCACCAACAAGGGAAAAGGCTCCGCTTTGCGTGGCCTGATCAATATAGTTGCCCACGGCAATGGTTCCCTTGGCAAAGTTTTCCATTTCAAAAACACCTACGGGTCCGTTCCATAAGATTGTTTTGGAGGCCAAGATCACTTGCTTGAAGATCTCCAAGGTTTTTGGACCAGCGTCCAATCCTTGCCATCCATCTGGGATTTTGTCCACATCCACAAATTGGGTGTTGGCGCCATTGTCAAAGTCATCGGCAGCCAAAACGTCTACGGGCAGGTACACTTTCACGTTTTTGGCCTCGGCTTGTTTAAGAATCTCCAAAGCCAATTCCATTTTATCATCTTCGCAGATGGAATCCCCTACCTTGCCGCCCTTTGCCTTCACAAAAGTGTAGGTCATACCGCCGCCTATGATAAGGTTGTCGACCTTGTCCAATATGTTTTCGATAATCGTGATCTTGGAGGATACTTTCGCTCCGCCCAAAATGGCGGTAACCGGTCTTTCCCCAGTTTCCATCACTTTATCTATCGCTTTTATTTCCTTCGCCAGCAGATATCCGAAGCATTTGTTCCCGGGGAAGAATTTCGCTACAATGGTTGTTGATGCATGCGCGCGATGGGCTGTTCCGAAAGCATCGTTCACATAGACATCCCCATGTTTGGACAATTCCTTTGCAAAAGCCTCGTCCCCCGCCTCTTCTTCGGCATGAAAACGAAGGTTTTCCAACAAAAGTACCTCCCCGCTTTGCAATCCAGCAACGGCTTCATCCGCTTTTTTTCCAACACAGTCTTCTGCAAATTTTACCTGTACCCCGATAATATCGGAAACGGTTTCGGTGATGTGGGAAAGTGACATGTCCGGGTTTGCTTTTCCTTTGGGTCTTCCCAAGTGGCTCATCAAAATTGGAGATCCACCATCTTCCAAAACTTTAAGAATGGTAGGTTTGGCAGCATCGATACGGCTGGTGTCGGTTACATTGAAATCGCCATCCAACGGCACGTTGAAATCTACCCTGATCAATACTTTTTTTCCCTTGAAATTAAAATCGTCTATCGTCTTCATGTAGTGTGGTCTTTTTTGAGAGTCCCAAATGTAAAGATTTCCTGCTTTTTCAATGGACAGACCGGCCCCATAATTTTAAAGTTTCTCAATTTTTAACCATTTTAATTTGATATGTTACGCTGGCTCCTGCTTGCGAAAGGGTTCCTGGCGGGACCCCTTGTTGTTCGTTTTGGCCGATAACCATAGAAGGGTTTTCGGTCCAAGTGTGGCCTTAAAAGCCAATTTACAAAGCCAAGGATATGGACAATGGAACCCCATGGAAGAATCAAAACATAAACCAATTCCGTTTTATAAGAGTGAAGTCGTATTTGACATGCATCCCTTGGAAGCTTTCCAATCAAAAGTAGGGTCAAACCATTTTCAATTGTTATATGGTAAAATGATTATTAACCCCAAAACCTCAAATTTTATGCAACTCTTTTTGAAAAATGTAGGACTTGCCATTGGAATAGCTGTGTTGGCTTTTTCTTGTAGCGATGACAATGGTAATGACAATGTAGAGAAAGAATCGTATAACACGACCTTTAAAATCACAGACGCCCCAGTGGACAACGCCGAAATTGAATCCGTTTTTGTTACGGTCTCCGATGTAAGGGTCAATGGCACATCGCTGGAGGGCTTCAACAAGACTACTTTTGATTTGGCCGCCCTTGTCAATGGTCAGACGAAAACCTTGGGCAACCTGCAATTGGAGGCTGGCGCTTATTCCGATCTTGAACTGGTACTGGACTATGAAACCGATATGGACGGAAATTCCCCGGGCTGTTACGTAGAAATGGCAGATGGTTCCAAGGACAAGATAGCATCCTCTGCGGGCAACATCGACATTGTGGATACTTTTGAGGTATTTGCCTCGAACACCAATGAGGTCGTTATCGATTTTGATTTGCGAAAGACCATAAAGGAAAATCAAGGTACGTTGGAAACGGATTTTGATTTTGTGACGACGTCCGAGCTGTCCGCAGGAATACGGGCCGTAAACAAAGAAACTACTGGAGAGATCGAAGGGACCGTAAACGATGCAGAAAACACTTCGGACAAAATTGTGGTCTATGCCTATGAAAAAGGCACCTATAATGCAGAAGTTGAAACTCAGGGGCAAGGAGAAAGCAATGTGCGCTTTGCCAATGCCATTACAAGTGCCGAGGCCAGTGGACTTAACAATTCCTTCAGTCTTAATTTTCTTTCGGCCGGGGAGTACGAATTGGTTTTTGTATCCTACACACAGGATGGCAATCAATTTTACTTTAACTCTACATTAGAGGTGGAATCGACCACTGGTCTCGACCTATCTGCTTTGCAGGTTACCTCCGCTTTACAGTTAAGCGCCAATGTAACAGTGATCGGAGCCACATCCTCTTAAACACTAGATCGATCTGTAGTGAAAAAGCCCCCGACCGGGGCTTTTTTTATTCACTTTACCTGCCTCCATTGGCCTGTAAGTCCGCCAAGCAAGCAGCGTCCAGTTCAGGGATATCGCCGCCACTGATCATGTTGACCAGGCCTTCACCGGTCTCCGCGGTCCAGAACATCAAACAGTCCTCGGCCGTACAATGTCTGCCATGTTCCGTATCCTGATGCGCACTTTGTAATGGGGTGCCTGCATTGACCAAGCCCAACAAATGGCCAAACTCATGGTCAAGTACGGTGCTTTCCAACACCGTGGTACTCGGGGCCAAAGGCTGTCCACTGAATTCCCTAATGGTCTCGGCAAATATTACGAAGGAGGTGTTCCGGTAGGCTATCCCTAGGACAGAACCGTTCTCCGAATTTTCCGAATACGCCCCATCCAGGAACAATCCGAACACTTTGAGCGTAGAGCCCTGATTGTAGGCGGTGCGCATGTCATCCTCAAGGTTACGGACATCGGCTATGGAATATGTGTCCTGTCCCGGGGATGGGATTTCAACCAGCTCGATGGTAATGCCGCCGGATTTGCGGAGCCGTTCGACCAAAAAGTTTTCGAAATGGTCCAAGGTGGATACGCTTGGTTCCAATCCCTGCACATATTGGATCTCAATGTGCAGCTCGTCATAATTGACATCGTCCAATAAATCGCTTGCGGACTCCCCTACGGATTTCCGGTTTTCCGTTATGTTGTCGGACGCTTCTTTTCCGTCATCGTTTACATTGGGGCCACTATCAGATGAGCATCCCAATAAACATAATGTCAGAAGCAATATACCCAATTGTTTCATACAAAAATCCCTTTTAAACAGTTCCATGGTATTATAACGTCAATTGTAACAATAATTGTATCATATAAGGGGCGGGCCACAATTCCATTACGGATTAAACCCGTTCCATTTCCCTGCCCGACCCAAATTGCCCACAAATTTAAAAAGGAGGCCAGAAATCAGTTGACAGCCCTTGGAGCCTTTTTTGCCACGACATTCCATGTTCCTTAGTGGGTGTGGCAAATACGTGATGGGTCATTGTTCTTGTTTATCACAAATTGCCGGTGAGCAGCAATCCCCGCCCTTGTTTTAAATCAAGCACATAACGGCCCCAATGCTTAAAAATGTATCTTTGGGACATGCTTTTTAAAAATGTTTTAGGGCTCGAGCACATCAAAAACCATTTGGTGACCACGGCAGAAACGGGTCGCGTGGCCCACGCACAATTGTTTGTGGGCCCCGAGGGTTCCGGAGTGCTGCCCATGGCGCTGGCATACGCCCAATATTTGCTATGTGGCAATATGGGTGGGGAAAATGACGGGGAAAACACGGTGTGCAATACAAAATGCAACTCCTTGACGCACCCGGACCTTCACTTTGCATTTCCCGTTTCCAATTCGGACAAAGTGAAGTCGCATGCAGTGAGCGATCATTATTTGGAGGAATGGCGACAGTTTGTAAAAGATCAGCCCTATGGCAACCTGTTCGATTGGTACCGGCACATCGGCATTGAAAAAAAGCAGGGCCAAATCGGGGTGGATGAAGCTCAGGATATGGTTAAAAAACTATCCTTGAAACCTTATGAAGGAGGCTATAAAATCCTGATTGTTTGGATGGCCGAAAAAATGAACACCTCTGCCGCCAACAAGTTGTTAAAGTTGATCGAGGAACCTCCGAACAAAACCCTATTGCTCCTTTTGGCCGAAGATGAAGAGCAAATTATCAACACCATTCGTTCCCGTTGCCAAATTTTAAATTTTCCTCCCTTGGCCGAACAAGTGATTACCGATGAACTTATACAGCGGGGAGTGGCACAGACCGAAGCGCTTACCATTGCGTTGGAAGCGAACGGCAATTTTAACAAGGCACTTGATCTTTTGAACAAAGACTCTGAAGATTTGGTGTTCGAACGTTGGTTTGTGCAATGGGTTAGGAGCGCTTTTAAGGCCAGGGGCAACAAAGGTGCCGTACAAGAACTGATTTTATGGAGCGAGGAGGTCGCCAAGACAGGGCGCGAGGTCCAAAAAAAATTCCTGAACTATTGCCTTACCACGATGCGCCAGGCACTTTTGCTCAATTACAAAGCCAATGAGCTTGTACACGCCAAAGTACACTTGGAGGGCTTTGACCTGGAAAAATTTGCCCCTTTTGTTCATGAGAACAATATTTTGGATATTGTAAAGGAGTTGGAGCTGGCGATTTTTCACGTGGAACGCAACGGAAATTCCAAGTTGATTTTCACAGATCTCTCCATTAAACTTACGCGGCTTTTGCATGTAAAGGCCGCCTAAATAAAACTAATCATGGATAATTTACTCTTCAATGCCACGGAAGTACTGCTGCTGATATTTTTGACCATTACTTTTTTACAGAGTGGAATCGACAAGCTTTTAGATTGGAAGGGCAATCTGGGTTGGTTGACGGAACATTTCTCCAAATCCATTTTTAAGGGAACGGTCCCCGTGCTTCTCAGCATTGTTTTGGTGCTTGAGTTGCTTTCCGGTATACTTTGTGGCATAAGTATCTTTCAATTTGCCATAGATGGAGAAAGTGCTTTTGCTTTCTACGGAGCCACTATTTCTGCCGCGACTTTATTGATGCTTTTGTTGGGCCAACGGGTCGCCAAAGACTATGTTGGGGCCCAAACCATTGTGGTGTACTTGATTCCAACCCTGTTTTTGGTGTATTTGATGCAATAAAAGTGATTCCTACAATCCTGTTTGAAATTAAAAAAAGGAAAAAACCGTAGAACAAAAACACTCCCTTTTGGAACAGATCAAGCGCTATTTTGAATCAGAATTTGGGATTTCCCCAACTGATTGGGAGATTTTTTCTTCCAAATTGGAACGACATGAATTCCCAAAAAAAAGCACACTGCTTCGATTGGGGGATGTGGAAAACCACTTGTCGTTCATTGAAAAAGGAATTGTCCGCCTCTATATTCCCAATGAAGATGGGGAACTCACTTTTGGTTTTGTCTTCAAGGATGCATTTGTAAGCGCTTATGACTCTTTCCTAACCCAAAAACCATCCGAATATGTGGTGGAAACAATTACGGATACCGTGTTGTGGCGACTTAACCACAAAGACCTACAAGAGGTTTATGCTGCTTCCGCAGTCGGAAACTTAATCGGGAGAAGGGCCAGCGAGGAGCTTTTCTTGAAAAAATCGAAAAGAGAACTTTCCCTGCTACGGGAGAGCGCAGAACAACGGTATCTAACTATTTTTGAAGAACGCCCAGAGTTGATACGTCGAATACCCTTAAAGTATATTGCTTCCTACATCGGTATTACCCCGCAAGCGTTGAGCCGCATCCGAAAGCGTATTTCTTAACCTGGGTTCATTGCCATTGAAGCGGTAATGATGGAATTTTGACAAAAAAAACCATGAAACCACTCCTTGTGCTTATTGCCACCTTTGTTATTTCTGCATCAATCTTAAAATTTACACGCGGACAATGGGATTATCAACTTGCCGGTAGCATTGCCATGGCCGCTATGTTAGTGTTCACTGCCATTGGACACTTTGTTTTTATAACGGGCATGGCCGAGATTGTTCCCTCATTTATACCGTTTAAAAAGGAGTTGGTATTGGTAACGGGTGTTATTGAAATCATCTTTGCCGTTGCCCTTCTGTTTCCCCAGTATCAGGTTCAAGTGGGTTGGCTCCTTATTGCTTTTTTTATTTTGATTTTACCCGCGAACGTAAAGGCCTCATTACATCAAATCAATTATCAAACAGGGCAATTGAACGGCCCGGGAACAGCTTACCTTTGGTTTCGAATTCCACTACAGTTGTTTTTTATCCTCTGGGTTTATTTTACATCCATCCGATAAAATAAAAAACCCACTCCAAATGAGTGGGTCTTCTTAACCTATTTTTATTGCGTTTAGTTCTTGTACTTGTCGTTCAAAATGGAGAGAATGGCATCCGTTACATCTTTGGCTTGATCGCCGTAAATTACCGAGCCTCCGTCGCCACCACCCAAAATGTAGGTGTATCCGTTGGCCTTGCCGTATGCCCTGATCTCTTTTTTTACCTTTTTCACCAAGCTGTCCATTTCGGCCTGGCTTTTTTGTTGCAACTGTTGCTCTTCTTGTTGCAACTGCTGACCTATTTGCTGACCTCTTTGCTGCAATTGTGAATATTCCTCTTGCGCATTTTTCTGGGACATGCTCTGTGCCTTGCTCTGAAATTGTTGCAGTTCCATTTGGAACGCTTGGGAAATACTGTCCCTTTTTTTGGTCAATGCCTCGGCCTTTGTTTGGAATCTGGCATCGACATCAACTTTCTCTTGATAATCGTCCATGATCCTTACACTGTCCACATAGGCAATTTTGTTTTGCTGACATGCCATGGCTGAAATGGCAATAGCAAGCACTACTAATTTTTTCATCATTTACTTTTTATCGATGCGCAAAAATAGAAAAGCTTTTGGAATGCTGGTCATTAAGTTTTTTTAATCGCTTGTTTGGCTCGAAACACTATATAAGAAATTTTTATGGAAACTCGTGCAATCCATTGATGTCCTTTATTTTGACGGCCTTTAGAAACAAGTCGGTTTAAGCGCTTCTTTTCTGTTGAATACAATTCCACATCCAGCTCGTGTTTTGGGCAGCAGGGGCCTTTAAAATGGCTTATTTCTCCTTTTTAAGGATGTAAATCAACGAAGAATGCTCTTTGGTGAAGATGGCGGCAAGATTGGACCACAACCCAACAAAAAATGCGCTGACCAAATACCATCTATTGCCTCGATATTTTTCAGAAAGCATGGAAACATAAAAAGCATCAAACCACATGGGTTTCATTTTGATGACTTCCAGTTTGTGAGGGGCAAAAAGTTTGGAAATGGATTTTTTTGAAAAATGCCAAAGGTGTCTTGGCACATCATAAGCTGCCCAGTATGATTTGTAATGTTTGGCATCAAATGATTTAAAATTGGGAACTGCAATAACCAAAACTCCGTCATCTTTCAAAAGATCTACCAATGTCTTTATCTGCTCTTCCAAATTGGGCAGGTGCTCCAAAACATGCCACAGCGTAATGACTTGAAATTTTTGCCCCGACAGATGTTCCAATCTTTGATGAAGTTCAATTCCCTTTTCCTTGGCCAACTGACTAGCTTTTTCATTTGGCTCAACTCCAACGGCCTTAAACCCTGATTTTTGGGCTCTAATCAAAAAATCGCCAGTCCCAGCACCTAAGTCTAGCAGCGTTTTAGGTTTATATATCTGATTTTCAACAACTTGAACTTTATAATTGAGGTTTTTACCCTTAACCAACTGGTATAGCCTATCCGTGAACGAAGATTTGGAGTCCGTGTGGGAAATATAGTCCTCACTTTCGTAATACGGAGCTAGGTTTTTGGGTTGAGGCCGGGTCACCAGCATATCCAGATCCTTGTCCCAATGCAATTCAAATGATTCGCCCGAAACGGAAAAGTCCTTAGTTTTTAAAAACAACTTCATTGTAATTATCTATATCCAAGCATTCGCTTTTAAAGTTCCGAAGATAGTATAAAACCGCATCCCTTTAAACCGAACTTTACAATACCTGTGGATCATTATTAAAATCCCAATCAACAGTAAAAAAACATTAGTTTGGGTTTTTTTTGGAAAAGGCCTGTCCACTGTTGCGAGAACATCGAGTACAGGTTTCTTGATTTTAAAATGTATAATCCCATATTAAAACACTTTTGTTTGGATTCCTGTTTTCACAGGGATGACAATTTTCAGCGTAAACCACATTAGGCTCAAAGGTATTCCACTCAGCCTTGTTTGGGGGTCATTTCATAGAAACAGAAAAGACGGTAAGGTTTGTGTTATTTGCTTTGACGTTATAGCAATCTGAAAACAAAAATAAACCCTTTACGAATTTCTTGAAACAAAAAACACTGTTCCACGTGGAACAGTGTTGTGGGTTATCTGCCCAAATATACCAACAGCACACTAATATCGGCCGGTGATACGCCACTGATCCGTGAAGCCTGGGAAATGGTTACGGGCTGGATCGATTCAAGTTTCTCGCGTGCTTCGTAGGACAGGGATTTTAATTTGGAATAATCGAAATTGTCAGGAATTCGAACGTTTTCCAATCGCTGCAATTTATCCGCATTGGTTTTTTCCTTTGCTATGTATCCTGAATATTTAACCTGTATTTCGGCTTGTTCCAACACCTCGGAATCCAATTCATTTTGTTTTACAAATTCGGAAACAGCATCCAATTGGAGCATGTGGTCCATAGTTACCTTTGGTCTGGAAAACACCTTGAAAAGTTTATCCGATTGCTTCACCAAAGCCGAATCCAAAGACGCTAAAATCGGATTTATTTCTTCCGTAGTGAAGCTTGTCTTTTTAAAGAAATCCACAAAGTTTTCGGACTTGTTCATCTTCTCCTCCATTCTTTTGAGCCGTTCTTCTTTGGCCAAACCGATTTCATACCCCTTGGGCGTAAGTCTTAAATCGGCATTGTCTTGACGCAACAAGGTTCGATATTCTGCTCTTGAAGTAAACATTCGATAGGGTTCCTCGGTGCCTTTGGTGATCAGATCATCCACCAATACCCCGATATAAGCTTCGTCTCTTTTAAGAATAAACGGCTCCTTCCCATTGATTTTAAGGTGCGCATTTATGCCAGCCATTAAACCTTGGGATGCTGCCTCCTCATACCCCGTGGTTCCGTTGATCTGTCCAGCAAAATATAAATTCTTCACCAACTTGGTCTCGAGCGTATGCCTTAATTGCGTTGGGGGAAAATAGTCGTATTCAATAGCGTAGCCTGGCCTAAAAAATTTGACGTTTTCAAAGCCTTTTACGGATTTGAGCGCTTTGTACTGAACATCCTCTGGCAACGAAGTTGAGAAGCCATTTACATAAACCTCTACGGTATTCCAACCTTCTGGCTCCACAAATATTTGGTGGGAATCCTTGTCCGCAAAACGATTGATCTTATCCTCAATGGAAGGGCAATACCGCGGCCCGACACTTTTGATCCGACCATTGAACATCGGAGATCTTTCAAAACCCTCCCGAAGCAAGTCGTGCACCAATGTACTGGTATGTGTCATGTGGCAATCACGTTGCGTCTTAAGGATTGGGGTGTTTAAATAAGAGAATTTCTCAGGTACATCGTCTCCCGGTTGCACGATCATTTTAGAATAATCCAAGGACCTTCCATCCACTCGTGGAGGTGTTCCGGTTTTCATCCTGCCACTATCAAAACCGAGTTCGACCAGTTGTTCTGTAATTCCGGTTGCAGCTTTTTCCCCAGCTCTACCCCCTCCTAATTGTTTCTCTCCAATATGGATTAGACCATTCAAAAAAGTACCATTGGTAAGCACTACGGATTTTGCCCTAATCTCTAAGCCAAGACTTGTTCTTACCCCCACAACCTTGCCTCCCTCGATCAATAAACCATTGACCATTTCTTGATAGAAATCTGCATTTGGGGTATTCTCCAAAGCCATCCGCCACTCCTCTGCAAATCGCATACGGTCGTTCTGCGCTCGCGGGCTCCACATAGCTGGCCCTTTGGATTTATTGAGCATCTTAAACTGTATGGCAGACTTGTCGGTTACGATTCCGCTATACCCTCCAAGAGCATCTATTTCCCGTACAATTTGTCCTTTGGCTATTCCTCCCATTGCGGGATTGCAGGACATCTGACCAATGGTTTGAAGGTTCATGGTCACCAACAAAGTGCTTGAGCCCATGTTGGCGGCAGCGGCCGTAGCCTCTGCCCCAGCATGTCCCCCTCCTACAACAATAACATCATATTCCTTTTCAAACATACCTATGGTTCCACGTGGAACATTTTTATTTTTTCTTCTTCCTTTTCACGCATGATCAGCTTCTCCTCTTTGGTCTTGTCCCCAAAACCGGCCAAGTGAAGAATGCCATGACTCATAACCCTGCGAATCTCGTTTAAAAACCCAACATCAAACTTTGCGGCATTCTCTCGTACCCTGTCGGTGGATATAAAAATATCTCCCGAAAGCGTTTTCCCATCCTTATAATCGAATGTAATAATATCGGTAAAAGTGTCGTGGTTTAAATACGCTTTGTTGAGTTGTAAAAGATAATCGTCTGTGCAAAATATATAATCAATTTGACCAGCAACAAAACCTTCGGAAACTATAATCCTATTTATCCAATCGGCATACTCGGATTTGTTGTGGATTACAAACTCACTTTTAAAATGAAACTCAATCATTATCGAAATAAACCTTTACCTTCTTTTCAAAATTTTGCCGCAAAGGTAACGCTTGTCTATTTAATATTTCAATGCTATTCTGGTATTCTTGAAGCAGTTCAGGCTTGGTAGTAACTGGATTGGTAAATTGATTCACATTTGTTTTGCTTTCGCGCTCCTTCTTTTCCCCTTGCTCCATGGATGCGTTTTCCAACTTCATCAATTGGTGTTGAATGTTGTTGGCCTTACTTCGGGTGCGTTGGGTGATTCCGTTCTCCAACAAATCATTCTCAAAGTCCTCCATTTGTTGAATCAATTTTTTTGCCAGATTCTTGTCAGACTCACGCATCATATCCTCCAATTGTCTTTCTAGGTTTTGCCGTAAAAATTGCTGCTCCTTATAGATCTGGTATACTTCCTCAAGATCCATTTCCCCTAAACCATTTCCATTGGATGGCGAGCCATTTCCTTGCTTGGAACCTTTGTTGCCTCCTTCTCCTTGCTCACCATCTTGTCCTTCCTTTCCCTGTTTTTGACTGCCCTTATCGCCTTGTTGTTGTCCTCCCTCGTTATCACCTTGCTGTTCACCTTTACCTTCAGCTTCTTTGCCCTCTTTCCCAGAACCGTTCATTTTCTCTTGGATGCCCTGTTGTCCTTTGATAATGTCGGGCAATTGAAAATCTTGCCCCTCTTCTTTACCTTGACCGGGCATCATGTTCTGCTGCATGTTGTCCAAAATTTTGGCCAAGAAATCGGCCAAGGCATTCGTAGCATTTATTACGTATTGCTGATACGATGCTCCCTGGTAAATTTGATTGTCGGCAATGCTTTCCAAAGATTTATCAATGTTATAGTATACTTCGGTTATCTGCTCGTTCACAAATTCAGATAGTTCCGCTCTTCGTAAAGAAAGTGCGAACAGGCTATCGTCCACATGCTCGAACAATCTTTTAAGGCTTTGTTGGTCCTTGACGGTTTTGGAAAACTGGGACATATCAACATCCGCTCGCTGTATGTTATTGAACAAATTTTCTTGCTTAAAGGAAAAAGTGATCAAATTATCCAAAATCTGGCGTAACATTTCGGCGTCCTCCGCATCGGAAGAACCGCCTCCCATGGAACTGGATTTCATGGATTGGCTTATTTGCCGCATTTTTTGTGCAGCTGACTTTTGTTTTTTGGAAGCGTTATTGCCTGCTTCTTGCTTTTGCTTGGCTTGGGAAGATTCTTCAAGACCCTGGTGTTTTTTAATTTCTTCAAGAGCATCTTTTTGATCCTGCTTTACCCCATCCGTCTTCTTCTTATCAGTGTCAAGTTCCAATGGCTTTTGGAGCTTCTCATTATCTTTTTCCAATTCACGAATATCCCTTTCCAACGCGTTGAATTCTTCATTCAATTGCTGTTGCTCCTTGCCACTAAAACCCTTCCCAAATTTCAACTCGGACAGCGTCTCTTGTTTTGTGGCCAACTCCTCCAACTCCTTTGAAATTTGGGAAGCCTTTTCCGTAACATAATAACGTTTGGTCAATTCCAAAATCTGTTCAAGGTTCCTAGTGTTCTTCCCCTGGTTCTTTCCTAATTCTTCCAATCGCTTTTGAAGGTCTTCCTTATCAATTTTATCCGCAACCTTGTTAAGCTCCTCAAGCAATTCAGCATTCTTTTTCGCTTCTGCTTCTTGACGTTCCAAACGCTCTTGAAGCATCTTCTTCATCTCTGAATTTTCGGAATTCTTATCAATACTTTTATTTAAATCCTGACTAAACTTCTGCATCAGTTCTTCTTGCAATTGCTGTTGCTGCAAAAAGTTCTTTATCTGACTCTTCTCTTCAAAGCTTAGCGACTTTTCCTCCTTTTGTAGCTTGTTTATTTCCGAGAGTTTCCCTTCCTGTTGCTTTAAATGTTGCAAAGCTTCCCCCATTTTGCTTAAAGTAGAGTTTTGAAATTCCAACTCTCTGTTATTCAATTCATTAACATCGTAAAGAGATGCGTTGAAAACAGTGCTTTTTGTGACTTTTCCACCCCTAACACCATCATTATCAACTACTTCAAAATATAACTTATACTTTTTTCCAGGCTGAAGGGACAATCCCGAAGGAAACGTATAGTAAAACTGGTAGACATTGGTCTTGGGGGATTCGAGCGAAACCCGCTGGATATTCTTCATATCGTCCGAAGGATAACATACCAAACGGATTTCCTTTAAACCATGATCATCGGCAGCCTGCCCTATATAATAAGATTGATTTGGATGCAAAGAATCCAGCACTTGATTCACCTGAACGGTTGCCTTTTCATCTTTGATGACATTCAACCGATAAGCCAATATTTCAAAATCCTTGACCCGTTCATTTGATGTGCTCAGCTCATAATCCAGATCATTGAACATACGCCTTGTGTTTGAAAATAAGTTGTTGGATTTTTCAAAGGAAACAGTGGTGTCCTTTGTCATCATTTGTATATCATCCACATAGTTTCCCTGTATCTTCCAAGTGACTTTGGTTCCTTCGGGAACTTCAGCATTTCCCGTGCCCGTAATCAGTTCGGAAGGCAAGTTGAGATAATCGGGATAGTCCAATTCCATGGCAAAATCGACCAAGGCCGGAGTACGGTGACTTTTCATGGAATAACTTCTGGAATCCCATCCGTTCGCCGTCAGGTAAAAGTTTGTTTCGGGAACCGGCGATTGAAATGTATACTCAAAAAACTCCGCGTTTTTCTGCATGAGCAACTGCTCACCATTTACAACCATTTGAACATTATCGGGACGTATTTCCCCAACTGTTTTAACTTGTATGGTCAAGGTTTGATTGTCCAACACCTCCAACTTATCATTCATAAGTTGGAATGAAAATGGTGCCGGCCTTTGGTAGGCCATATCGTAATGCATTACCCTTTGGTGCGAATTAAAGAAAGAAACGATATCACCCGTAATCCAGATAAAACAGAACAGGGCCAAAGGAATGAAAATATACTTGGCGTACTTATAACTGTCCTTAAAACTGACCGCTTCGGCAAAAGGAACCGGACCTAAATTTTTGGCCCTTTGCTCAATGCTCGCCAGCAAAAGATCTGACTTGTGTTGGTTCTCGGATAATTCGAGCAGGTTTAGCAGCTTGTCATCCACATGGGGAAAATGTTTGCCAATCAATAAAGAGGCCTCCTTATTGCCAACACCCTTTTTAATCCTAAAAAGATATAACAAAGGCAACGCAATGTATCTGTACAACAGGTAAAATTCCACTACGACAAAAAGAAGGAACAGAGTGAGCCTCCACGACCCGTTCAGCCACAAAAGGTATTCAAAGTACGTAATGGCCATCCAGAACAGGGTTCCTAAAGTTAAAAACAAGAAGACTCCCTTTATCAATTGTTTGGTATAAAACCGTTTGATAAAGTCTTGCAGCTTAACGAGAATGTCTTGATATGCGTTCAAAATCGACACTAATTACAACCAAATTACCCGATCCTTGGTAAATCAAAAGAAAAAATTTGTTAAACCTTTATATTACAAGACCGGCAGAGTCAGAAAAAGACGAAATAAATTCCCTTTCCCATTCATTGTCGGGAATGTATCTTTGTGGTACAATCATACCCAATTATGAGTCAAAACATACGTGTTCGATTTGCGCCCAGCCCTACCGGGCCATTACATATTGGTGGTCTGCGCACCGCCTTATTCAATTATTTATTTGCCAAAAAACATGGTGGCGATTTTGTGCTACGTATTGAAGATACGGACCAAAACCGGTTTGTTGAGGGCGCGGAGGAATATATTATCGAGGCCTTGAACTGGTGTGGAATTCCTTTTGATGAAGGTCCGGGCAAAGAAGGTGGTTTTGGCCCATATCGACAAAGTGAGCGGAAGGGCCTGTACAAAGCCTACGCTTTGGAACTTATTGAAAAAGGTAAGGCCTATTACGCTTTTGATACTGCTGAAACTTTGGACCACCATAGAAGGGACCATGAAGCGAAAGGGAAGACATTTATATACAATTGGCACAACCGTTTAAAATTGACAAACTCACTTTCGCTATCCGAGGAAGAAGTGAAAGCTAAATTGGAGGCCAATGAGGATTATGTCATCCGCTTTAAATCTCCAGAGCATGAAGCGTTGTATTTGAACGATATCATCCGAGGTGAGATTAAAATTGAGACCAGCATTTTAGATGATAAGGTGTTGTTCAAAAGCGATGGTATGCCCACCTACCATTTGGCCAACATTGTGGATGACCATTTAATGCAGATCAGCCATGTAATCCGTGGAGAAGAATGGTTGCCTTCCTTGGCCCTCCATACACTTTTGTACGATGCCTTTGGATGGAAAACCCCAAAATTTGCACACCTACCCTTGATCATGAAACCAGTCGGAAAAGGCAAATTGAGCAAACGGGATGGCGAAAAAGGGGGCTTCCCCATTTTTCCGCTCACGTGGAACCAATCAGAAGGATACCGCGAGGCAGGCTTTTTCCCCGAAGCGGTGGTCAACTTCTTGGCCCTGTTGGGCTGGAATCCCGGCACCGAGCAAGAAATTTTTAGTTTGGAAGAACTTGTCAGCGCCTTTACCTTGGAACGTGTAAACAAATCGGGCGCTCGGTTCGACCCAGAAAAAAACAATTGGTATAATCAGCAGTGGTTACAAAGAAAGTCCGATAAAGAACTATCCGAATGGTTCGCTGCCGAACTGGCAAAAAAACAAATTTCGTCGGAACAGGATTACGTTCAAAAAGTAGTGTCCTTGATAAAGGAGCGCGCAAATTTTGTAAAGGATTTTTGGGAACTGGGAGACTATTTTTTTGAGGCACCGTCTTCATACAATGAGAAGGCCGTCAAAAAGCAATGGAAAGAAGGTACTCCGGAAATCATGGAACAGCTGGCATTGGTCCTGAACAACGTTCAAAAGTTTGAGTCTTCAACCATAGAAGAAAAAGTGAAAGAGTGGATATCCGACAACGAACTTTCCTTTGGAAAAGTGATGCCTCCCCTCCGCTTGATCATCGTTGGGGACATGAAAGGCCCTCATTTGTTCGATATCATGGAACTTATTGGCAAAGAGGAGTGTATTAACCGTATAAAAACCGCCATCGCCCAGCTATAGCATTGATGGATCTGTAACATTAATTGACGAATGGCTACTAATACTATGGCCAAGTTTCGTAATTTCCATTTCTAACATAAAATCATAAACACTATGGGCAACTATCTTTTTATACCTATTGCTTTTGTAGCGCTTGTCATTCTGTTCAAGTTCTTCTTTATTGTAAAACAACAAACGGCCGTGGCCGTGGAACGTTTTGGAAAATTCCATAGCATACGAAATTCCGGACTGCAATTGAAAATTCCTGTTATTGACCGTATCGCCGGTCGTTTAAGTTTGAAAATTCAACAGCTCGATGTCATCGTCGAGACCAAAACATTGGACGATGTTTTTGTAAAGTTGAAGGTTTCCGTTCAATACGTGGTTATCCGCGATAAGGTTTATGAAGCATTTTACCAATTGGAATATCCACATGATCAAATTACATCTTACGTTTTTGATGTAGTTCGTGCCGAAGTTCCAAAAATGAAACTGGATGATGTCTTTGTAAAAAAAGATGATATCGCAAACGCCGTTAAATCCGAATTGCAAGATGCCATGTTCGATTATGGTTTTGATATCATTAAGACCTTGGTTACCGACATTGACCCTGATGCCCAGGTAAAATCGGCCATGAACCGCATCAACGCATCGGAACGTGAAAAAATAGCGGCCCAATTCGAGGGTGATGCCCAACGTATTCTTATTGTTGAAAAAGCGAAAGCCGAGGCAGAAAGCAAAAGGTTACAGGGACAAGGTATTGCCGATCAACGTAGGGAAATTGCCCGTGGACTCGAAGAATCCGTGGAGGTTCTGAACAAAGTGGGCATCAATTCGCAGGAGGCATCTGCCCTTATTGTGGTAACCCAACATTACGATACCCTACAGGCCATTGGTGAAGAAACGGATACCAATTTAATTTTGTTGCCGAATTCCCCACAGGCAGGTAGCGATATGCTGAACAACATGGTGGCTTCCTTTACGGCAAGTAATCAAATTGGCGAGGCCATGAAGCGCAAACAAATCGAAAAAGATTCTTCTTCTGACTCTTAAATGTTATTTTAATAAAAAAGAAGAGGCAGCCTAAAAAGCTCGCTATCTGTCAGTTCGAGCGCAGGCATGAACCTAAATTATGTTGATAATCAATGGGTTTCGACTGCGCTTAACCTGACAAAGTCAAAAATTTATGCTTTTTAGAATTCAACCTCTTCTTCCATATAAAGTTTGAGGGCGATATACTAATCCAATTTTTTAAGCAGTTTTTTTGCAATAAAGGATATCGCAATTTTTTGTAGTAAGGGTGCCATTCCGCCAAGAATATTGGTTGGGTAAAGTTCTTTTTTGGTGTTTTGAACCGCAAGCTTTACTTTTTCCTCCTCAATCTGTCTTTGTAACTGTAAGATTTTAAGGTCGCGATCAATTTCTTTGAATGATGTGTATTGTGTCTGAATCATAATTCATCAAAATAAAATTTAGAAAACTCTTTTAAAAGCGGCTTTTCGATTTTGCTTCTCAACAGGAACATAGTTATACCTGTCAGTACATAAAATCCACCCACTACCAAAAAGCCCTCTGCTGTATTGCCAAGCATACTGCCTAACCAAAACGCAGCACTCAATGAAAGAAACAGTAGGGCAATAGAGGCTATTCCGCCGATTAACAGCAGTTTGGTCGCCATCGTAATGCCCTTCATCATGGACCGAAAACTTTGGAGTCGATAAAAATCCAGACTGTTCTTTACGTAAGACCTAACGCCATCCTCTACATCATCTATCTGTTCTTTAATATCCTCGAATGCCATATATTACTTCTGTAATTGGGCGTTCTTCTTTTTTAGGTCTTCCAATTTATTCTCCAACGCTACGAGAATATCATCCGCTTTATAGCTCATGTTGGAAAGTGTGTCCTCTAGCTTTTCCTCAAACTCTTCCTTTTTGGCATCGGCTGTCTTGCTGAACTCCTCTTTGGCATGTGTTATACTTTGGGCAATATCGTCTTTTGCCTTTACTGCACTTTTCTTAATTTTTTTTCTGGTCTTTTTTCCTTTGTCCGGTGCATACAAGATTCCTATTCCCGCTCCAACAACGGCTCCAGTTAATAATGCGGTTAATACGTTTCCAGTGTTATTTGACATACTATTGTAGCTTTTTAATTAAACATCAGTGAAAAATCATCAAGTCCCGTTTAAAAGGTGAAAAACCTCCTGACCCAATCGATTTACCCTAAAATTAATATAGGTACTGAACAAAAATTGATTCAATCGCTGCAAACCTTGACGCGTTAGCTAAATTTTGAAGATAAAATGAGAATAAGGCCTTCTATGCGCAGATTACGGCCCCGTCCAAGCAATTGGTCTCAACAATTAAAAAGTGCGGACATAGCTTTCCTGAAGAAGCTGTTTTTAATAAGAATCCTCGATGGACGGGTTGATTCAAATAAGGAAAAATTATGCTAGCTTTTTTGCTCCAATTTGGCCCAGGTATCCCTTAAGGTTGCCGTTCTGTTAAAGACCAAATTATCTGGAATGGAATCTTTGTCCACATTGAAATAACCCAATCGCTGAAATTGTACTTGGTCTCCGATTTTTAAATTCTTCAGGCTTGGCTCCAAATAGGCGGTTACCTTCTTTAAGGAATCCGGATTCACAAAATCCATAAAATCCTTATCCTTATGGCTATCGGGTGTTGGGTCGGAGAACAAACGATCGTACAACCTAACTTCGGCGGTTATGGCATGTGGTATGGAAACCCAATGCAAGGTTCCTTTAACTTTTCGCAAACTCTCCTCGGTTCCAGAACCACTTTTACTTTTGGGGTCGTAAGTACACTGCACTTCTATAATGTTGCCATCGTCATCCTTGGTACAGCTTTCAGCTTTGATGATGTATCCATTTTTTAAACGGACCTCACCCCCAAGCTTTAGTCTAAAAAACTTACGGTTTGCTTCTTCCCTAAAGTCTTCTTTTTCTATATACAATTCCCTTGAAAATGGCACTTTTCTACTGCCAGCCGATGGGTCTTCGGGATTGTTTTCCGCCTCCAACCATTCCTCTTCTCCTTCCCTATAATTGGTAAGTACCACTTTTAATGGGTTAAGTACCCCCATTACACGAGGAGCTATTTTATTGAGATGCTCCCTTACATGAAAATCGAGCAGGGCAACATCGACAACATTGTCCCGCTTGGCAATGCCAATGGTATCCGCAAAATTTATAATGGACTCCGGAGTAAAACCCCTTCTTCGCAAACCGGAAATTGTGGGCATTCTGGGATCATCCCAACCTGATACAACGCCCTTTTCCACCAATTGCAGTAATTTACGCTTGCTCACCACGGTATGGCTCAGGTTCCTACGGGCAAACTCCCGTTGCTTGGGTCGCAATCTATCAGAAGATACCACTTGGTCCAAAAACCAATCGTAAAGCTCTCTGTGAGGTAAAAACTCCAGTGTGCACAAGGAGTGCGATACCTGTTCAATGTAATCACTCTCACCGTGCGTCCAGTCGTACATCGGGTAAATACACCAATCGGTATTTGTTCGGTGGTGCGCCTTATGCAAGATTCGGTACATTACGGGATCACGCATCAACATATTGGAAGAGGCCATATCGATTTTGGCGCGTAGCACATGCGCGCCGTCCTTGAACTCCCCTTCTTTCATCCCCTTGAAGAGCTTTAAGTTCTCTTCAACAGAACGATTTCTATAAGGGCTTTCCTTTCCCGGTTCGGTCGGTGTCCCTTTTTGGCTGGCAATTTCCTCCGAAGATTGGCTATCAACGTAGGCCTTGCCATCCTTGATCAACTTTACGGCCCAATCGTACAACTGCTGAAAATAATCGGAGGCATAGCATTCCGTGGCCCATTCAAAGCCCAGCCAACTTACGTCCTCTTTAATGGCCTCCACATACTCCTTCTCCTCCTTTGCCGGGTTGGTATCATCGAAACGTAGGTTTACAGGTGCATTATAGCGCAATCCCAGGCCAAAATTGAGGCAAATGGAACTTGCGTGCCCAATGTGCAAATATCCATTGGGTTCGGGAGGAAAACGAAACCTCAGGTCTTCCTGTTTGTAACCCTTTGTAAGGTCTTCCTCAACAATGTGTTCTATAAAATTGAGCGATCGAGCTTCTTCTGCCATACCAATAATTTGATGCGCAAATGTAGTAAAATCCCGTGTTGATAGCTATTATTCGTTCATCTGTGTATACAAAATAGGCGATTTCACAACACTTTGGGTATAGCCTACAACAATATCTTTCCATTCATCGAAATTAGAGACATATTTGTTATTGAATACTATATGAAAAAGAGACGCCTGAACAACGTCTTTTTGAACGAATTCCAATTAAGGGGCACAAACTAACAGGGCTTATGGCCCATAACCTCTTAAATACCAACGGTGATGAAAAAAAGTAGTTCAACGTATAGCATTCTTGTTCTGGCCTTGGCTTTTATGCTACTTGGTGCTTTTGGTGCGCAAGCTCAGATACTCTACAAACCCGAGCCGGCAACCAACCCCAACCTTGGGGGAAACACAGCATGGACAGCTGTTTGCGCTTCCAATGGTTTCAATGAATATTATGTAAGCTTCAATTGGGACCCTCCCATGGTAGATAGCAACAACGAGTTTGTGCTGGAGCTATCGGATGCCGAGGGATATTTCTCTTCTCCCATTGAACTGGCCCGAGTTGGCGACAAGAACACAATTTTCGACTTTGAATTCATGTTTGCCCTTCCTACTGATATGAGGGGGGATAACTTTAAAATGAGAGTGCGGAGTACCTCTCCCGCAAAAACCAGCCCGGCTTCTGAGGCCTTTTCCATGTACTATATCGACTACAATTCACCGTTATTGATCAGTCAAAATGGAAGTGGAAACATTCCTTCAGGAGGCCTTATTCAATTATGCGGCGGTGGTTCCGTAACCTTAAAACCACACAATATCCCCGATGCTGCAAACTACATTTACAATTGGTACCGCAGTGGTACGTTGCTTGCGGAAAAATCAGAAAGCATCACCGTTTCTGAACCGGGCATATATTATGTGGAACTGGATTATGGTGAGTGCTCGGGCACGTCCAACACCTTATCCAACACCATTGAAATTTCTACAGGAACAAGTTCCGGTTTGGCCATAAATGGTGAAAGCAATGTGCAAATATGTCCTGGGGAAACACATGTACTGGAGTCCAGCATCAGTGGACAAGGGCTTACCTATACTTGGTACAAAGACGGAAGCATTGTCGGCGGACCGACCGTAGATGCCAGCACATTTACCGTTGATGCAGGAATTAGCGGTTTTGAAGGTTCCTATGAGGTGGAAGTATCCGGTTATGGGATTTGTACCGAACTATCCGAGCCTGTAACTGTTTCGGGCACAGGCTCTTTTGATATTACACTGAACAATGAAGAAAACATTGTGCTGCTTCCTTCGCAGACCAAAACATTGTCCGTTGGAACTACTGCATCAAGTGCAACATACCAATGGTTCAAGAACGGTACTGCCATCCCGGAGGCAACGAGCAACGCATTGACCATTGATGAGATAGGGGAATACTACGTAGAGGTTACGGAAAATGGCGGTTCTTGTAGCCCTGCCCCGGTAGCTTCAGCAAAAATTACCATTGTATCCCCCGATGCATTCGAATTTGTGGTAGACTATATCGGAACATATTCCTCTTGCGAAAATACCGATGCTACTTTAAGTCTTACCACTATTAATGCCGTAAGTGATAATGGTGCCACTACCAACGTGACCTCAGATTTACAAAACGCTTTTGATTATCAGTGGAAATTGAATGGTGCCGAAGTTTCAGGAGAGACGTCCAAGACCATCACAATATCCGATCAAGAGGACAACGGGGAATACACACTGTTTGGTTCTATTGATGCTTTTGAGGCATCGTCCAACAGCCTGCAGGTAAAACTGGCATCCAACGAAACACTCCAAATAACGGCCAATGGCACTGTGCTGTGTGAGGGAGGCGAAGCCATAGTACTTGAGAGCAGTGCAGACCTATCCAATGAATCTTTTAAATGGAAGAAAGATGGTAATACCGTTGATTCATCTTCCCAGAGTTTGACCGTCACGGAAACAGGTGTTTACCAACTTGTTATTACTTCCAACGAATGTGCATTGATATCCAACGAAGTAACCATTAGTGCATTTGATGAATCACTATTGGTGCTCGATAAATCCAAAGACCTCATCATTGTTGAGGGAGAGACCCAAACCCTTACCGCTAGCGGTGCAGATTCCTATGAATGGTATGATGCCGGTAACAACCTAATTTCTTCGAGCAGTTATCATGACTTTACCGAAGAAGGGCAGTACCTGTTGATTGCCTCCTTCGGGACATGTACCCTAAGCAAAGTGATTACTGTGACCTACAGGGATGTGTTTGCCATACCCAATGTTATTACCACCAATGGCGATGGTATTAACGATTTATGGGTATTGCCCAACTCATATTCCAGAGACCCCAACGTTCTTGTCACCATTTTTAATAAGCGGGGAGAACAGGTGTTTAGCCAATCCGGCTATGAAAACAATTGGCCACAATCCACCACATCGTTCAACAAACAAAGCATGATTTTCTATTACAAGATTACACGTGGTGGCAAAAGCCTGAAACAAGGAACTATCACTGTTATTAAATAAGCAGCAATGCAAACCAAGAAACCTCTACTATTACTTGCCTTCTTGCTACTTGCCCTCTCTGGAATGAGAGGACAGGAAGAAGGCAACTATGTGCCCTATAACGTCCCTTCCCAAAACCTTTTAAAGTTCAACCGGTTCTTATTGAACCCAACTTTTTCCACGGTTAGGGAGGACAAATCGTACATCAACCTTTTTCACAGAAACCAATCGGTATCTTTTGATGATAACAATCAAGTGTACTTCTTGAGCTATAGTGGTAGGGTGAGCGATAGAAGTGGTGTCGGTCTTAGCTTGTTTACCAACCGCGAAGGCCTTTTTAACAACTTTGGTGTACACGCCAATTATGCCTATGGTGTGCGATTGAGCCCCAAAAGCACATTCACCTTTGGTGCCAATGTTAGCTACTATCAAAGCTCATTTAATCAGGACAGGGTAAATTCCGTAGAGGTAGACCCGTTTTTGAATACTTTGGAGAGCAGTTCCCTGGTAAGCTTTCAACCCGGCTTTAATTTTTCCCTGGGCCGTTTTGACATTGGTGGTTTTGCAGAAAACCTATTTGACTACAACTTGAAAACAAGTGAGTCGGTAACCGATTTCAATGAGAAAACATATTCTGGGCATCTACAATATACCCATCAGTTTGAAAGCGGAAGGGGTATTATGGAAAGTGCCCGTTTAATGCCCTTGGCCAGAGTGCGCAAAGTAGGTGAAGAAAACATCACATTAGGTGGGAGCTTAATTCTTGACCTGCCTAAATTAGGCTGGGTGCAAGCAGGGTACGACGACTTTTATGGGGCATCGGCAGGACTTGGTTTTAATCTTACCAAAAACATATCTCTGGGTTATACCGTAGAAAAAGGCCTCTCCAACGAATTTGAAAATTTTGGTGTTACCCACGAAATATCATTGGCATACTCCTTTACGCCCAACCTTACCGAAGATCGTGTAATGCTCGAAACAGAGGGGGAAGAGTTGGTTTCCAATGATGAAGAAGTACCACAGGACAGTCTTAATATTACCGATAAGGATCTTGAAATTGCCCAACTAAAAGACAAACTGGCCGAAAACGACGCCATACTGGATGAGTTGTTGATGCGTCAAGATTCCATAGAATCAACGCGCAAACAAGACTTGGAGAGACGTTTTGAGACCGTAATGAAAATGGTCCAACGCGAAACCCGGGGTCAAAACCCCGCCTTGGAGCAAAAAGCCAAGGAAGTATACTTTGCCAATATGGACAGCGCCGATATCGTGACCCAAAGAAAACAACCTTTGGCCAACCACGGACTATCCAACAACACCTCGACCAAAAAGGTCATCAAGATCAACGGAACAAAAGGCAATGCCCGGGCAACTTACGCATCAAATTCAAGTGCAAAAAAAGATAATACCTATAGGCCTTCAAAAAGCAAAAAAACTGGTTTCAAGTCCCATGCGGTACCCAATGTGGAAAGCGGTCATTATTTGATTGCCAATGTTTTTAGAGATCCCGACAACCTAAATGCTTTTATTGAAAAACTAAGGGCTCAGGGAATTGATGCCGACTATTTCCAAAACCCAAAGAACGGTCTCAACTACGTTTACATTGGGGACTTTGGCAATAAAAAAGATGTTTTAGAAGCTTACCACAGCAAAATGAACGGCACATACCAAGGTGATGCCTGGGTAATGAACGTGAACAATGGTAACTCTCAAATAGCGGGGTATTCTGGAGAGGTCAACAAACGCAGCTCCAAATACGGAAACAATCTATTGTCCAAAAATGTGGCCAACAGTTCCAATGGAAAGCGCAATGTTGTGATCAGATCCCAATCCGTTGACGGACTGCCAGAGGGCTTTTACATCATTGCCAATGTTTTTGAAAGTTCATCAAGCGCCAAAGAGTTTGTAAAGGAACTGAATTCCAGAGGATTGCATGCAAGTTATTTTATAAACCCAGAGGACAAGCACAGGTACGTGTATTTGAAAAAGCACGAAACTTGGAATAACGCCTTAACATCTTACTATACCAAACTAAACGCTTCGTATAACGACGATATGTGGATTATGCGAATCAAGTTAAACACAACCATTTAAAAACCACCATACTATGAAAAAATCACTACTCAGGTGGGGCACATTAATCTGTATACTCTTGTTTTCGTATACAGGTATTTCACAAATTAAAGACACCTTTGATGTTCGTTATGAAAACAGGCTCAAAGGTGACATAACGTTTATCGCGAACAATATCGTCAACAGGGAAACTTCATCAGAAAGCCCTGAAGACCCCTATAACCTTACCGGGTCTGATTCCGAGTACAACGATAGGCTGAACATGCAGTACATTGATATTGATGGTGATCCTTCAACATTCAGCTCCAGTAGTGCAACATTGGCCGTTCCAGACCCCAGCTGTTCACAAATCAGGTATGCCGGGCTGTATTGGTCCGCCGTATATACAGATAGTGACCGAAGTGATTTCAACCAAGTAAAATTTAGGGTTCCCGGTGGTTCCTATGTTGATTTGACCGCGGACGAAATCCTATTTGATGGTTATAATGATGGCGATTTTGGGTACTATGCCCCTTACGCCTGTTATAAGGATGTGACTTCCATTGTTACTGGACTCACCAATCCACAAGGTGATTATTTTGTGGGCAACGTAAGGGCCAGTTCCGGTAGCACAATCCAAGGTGGTGTTTCTGGAGGATGGACCATGGTCGTCGTCTATGAAAACCCGACCTATCCAGGAAAATTCATCACTACCTTTGATGGTTATGCGGGTGTTAAGTCCGGAGAAACCGTGGACATTCCCTTTAGTGGGTTTACCACATTGCCCCCTCCTTTTCCTGTGCGGGCCAAATTGGGCGTGGCGACCTTGGAGGGCGACAATAGAATTACCGGGGATCAACTCGCCTTCAAGGCGGATAGCAATGGTTCTTTTACAACACTGTCGAACACTGTAAACCCCTCCAATAACTTTTTCAACAGTAATATTACCAACGAAGGAAGTATTGTTGCCACCCGAAATCCCAATAGTGAAAACACTTTAGGATGGGATGTGGATCTGTTTACCATTCCCAACCCGAGCAATTCCGTTATTCCCAATGATGAAACGGGAGCCACATTTAGGGCTTCGTCCACGCAAGACAAATATGACATTTTCTTTGCCTCAATAGATGTGGAGATCATAGAACCCAAGATAAACTTGGCCAAAACAGTTGAGGATATTGCGGGCAACGATATTACCGGACAAGGAGTGAACCTTGGACAATATTTGGATTATGTGCTTGCGTTTGAAAATGTGGGCAACGATGATGCGGTGGGCTATACCATCAGGGACGTACTGCCCATCAATGTAACCCTCGACGAGTCCAGTATAACCATGCCAACAGGCACAACCTATACTTTTGACCCGGCAACCCGAACCATTGTTTTTACTATTCCCGACAGTATAGTGGAAGAGGGAGATCCGGCAGCGACCATACGCATGCGGGTACAAGTGGCCGAAAACTGTTTTGACTTTATCGACGCCTGTACCGATATCATTGAAAACCTTGCTTACTCTACTTATAGTGGCGCAATAAATACGGCTCCCATAACCGACGACCCCAGTGTCTACGATTTTGACGGCTGTGGTTTTCCCTATCCCGGGGCTACCAATTTCCTTTTGGACGACCTTAGTGCCTGTAACTTTACTCGAACCGTTCAGCTCTGCGGCGAAAACGTGCTTTTAGATGCAGGTGACAATTTCGACAACTATACCTGGTATCGCGACGAAAATGGGAACAACACTATCGACATTGGTACCGATACGGTAATCACGGACAGTGATTCCGACAACGACCCAAGCACCATATTGGTAGATCAAACCGGAACTTACATGGTGGATAAGCAAGTTGCCGACCCCTGTAAGGATTTTGCCGAAATAATCGTTGTGGAGCTTTTTGGTGAAACACAGAGCAACCCCATTACGGCTTTGATCAACGATACCTCCAATACCATAGACGGGGATATTCTAGTATGTCCCAACGATGGTAGCGAACTGCCGGAAATTTTCTTGTGTGGACTAAATGACACCGAACTCATTCAAATCAATATTCCAGATGCCCAGAGCATCGTTTGGGAAAAGTTGGATGAAGCTAGCTGTACGGAAGCTACCGATGGATGTGCCAACACCAATGCCAGTTGTACTTGGAACACGGTTGATACGGGCAATGACTTTTTAGCCTCGGATTCCGGCCAGTACCGATTGGTCATCAACTATCAAAACGGATGTTTTAGTCGGTTCTATTTCAATATCTACAAAAACCCACTAGACCCACAATACACTTCCAGGGATATTATCTGTGATACTCCCGGAAACATTACGGTAACCAATATGCCTTTGAGCTACGAGTACCAACTTGTAGACCAAACCACGGGCAATGTATTGGTTCCCTACGGACCAAGCCCAAGTTTCGATATTACCACAAATGGAGCTTATATGGTAGAAATGAGACAAGAGGGCGTAACCGATGGTTGCGTATTTGTACTCGACAATATTGGTATTCTCGAAAGGGATTTTCAAGTGGACATTACCGCCCAAAATACAAGTTGTAATGATTTGGGTGCAATTTCCATTTCCGTTTTGGATGTGGAACCACAATACTATTACACCATTTCCCAAGGCGGCGTAGAGGTGGATACCCATGGTCCGACCACAGACAATAATTATACCTTTGAAAACCTAAATGGTGGGGTTTACGATGTTGCTGTTTCCACTGACGATGGATGTGCCTATACGGAACAGGTCACCATTCTTGATGAATCAAACCTGGAACTGACCGCAAGGATTTCACAGCACATTACCTGTAAGGAGGGAAACATTTTAATGGATTCCAAAGGAGGCAAAACTCCTCATGTGTATGCTATCTGGTCCTTTGTAGACAGAAACGGGGTCACACAAATTTCATACCCCTCGGTTGCGGATATACCTGCCTCGGAATTCCAGACAGAACAAATTTTTGACGTAGTTGGCGCTGCGGGAGCCGGCACATATACCTACGTGGTCCTGGACAGGAACAACTGCTACGATATTTCCAATCCCGTTACCATTGAGTTTAGGCCCGCTGCAGAGTATAATGCAACATCCGTAACGGATGTATCGTGTTACGGAGAGTCCACAGGTACAATTTCCTTTAATTTGGTAGACGATAATGGGTACCAACTTACTTACTATTTGTTTGATGCAACTGGCTTTGACGAAGAAAACTACGACTTTGCCAATGCCTTGGCCACCAACTCATCAGGAAACTTCCCTGGTTTGTCCAGTGGCGATTACGTAGTGGTCATCAACCAACGAAAAGGTAGTGCCGCTTGTGATTATTATGAGTATCACAGCATCGACGCACCAACTGCTGCCCTGGATTTGGATGCCGTCATAGTACAAGAGTACAGTTGTTTGCAAGACGGCATTATCGAAGCCCAAAATGTAACAGGTGGTACCACACCCTACCAATACAGCATAGACGGGGTGACTTTTGACAGTTCTCCTACTTTCTCCAATCTAACAGATGGTACCTATACCATAACTGTAAGGGACGCCAATGGTTGTATATTTTCCGATGCTATTACAATAGCCCCATTGGACCCACCAACAGACTTGGTCTTCAATTCCACGGTTCCAGGATGTCCCGATCAAACTTCGGATGTAACAGTAACCGTTTCTGGGGGAACAGCTGCCTTTGTTTACGAAATTATTGCCCCCTCTCCCGTAGCGCCAAATACCACTTCCGGAGATACAGCCACTTTTAATGATCTAGACCCGGACACTTATACCTTCAGGGTTACCGATGCCACTGGATGTGTTTACACGGAAAGCTATACCATTGCCCCAACAACGCCAATAGGTGTTGTGGGCCAAGTAATGGCCAATATAAGCTGTATTGATGCTGAAGATGGTGAAGCCCTTTTCACGGTTTCCGGATTTAATACCTCATACGATTACACCATAACCGGGCCTTCGGCATATTCCAATACAGGAACTGCCCAAACCAATGCTTCCGTTTCAATAAGTAATTTGGAGGCCGGCACTTACAACATTGCAGTAACAGACAATGAAACCAATTGTACCGATACGGCAACCGTAACTATTGACGCTCCACCTTCACCCATTGATGCAACACCAACAATTGAACAGCCTACATGTATAGTAGATGGGTCGGTGAATATTACGGCCACGGGCGGATGGGGAAGCTATACTTACGAAATTATTTCCGGCCCCACCGGTTATACTCCTCCAGCACCACAATCCAACGGCTTGTTCGGCAATTTGACCATTGGGGGCGACTATACCTTCAAAGTTACGGATGCGAACGGTTGTGAATTCACGGATATCTTCACCATTAATGAGGCTGTTGCACCCGTTCTAGAAATTGTCCCCAACGATATTTGTTATGATGATGCCACAGGTTTGACTCTGACTGCCAATGTCACTGATGGTGGCGACGGAAATTATCAGTATAGCTTAAACGGAGGTCCCTTTGGAACAAACCATGTGTTTACCGGGCTTGCACCAGGAAATTACACGATTGAGGTTAGGGACGGTAACGATTGTACCGATACCGCTTCCATAACCGTAGATCCGGAACTTAGTGTTGTAGCTTCAGCTCCAAACATTACTGCTTGTGGAACGGATACAGATATAACCATTACCGCAGCCGGTGGAGATGGAAATTATGTGTATGCCGTGGTTGGCGATGGAGCAACTCCATCTGCAGTTGATTTTTCACCAACAAACCCAATTACGGTAACAAGTGCAGGAGATTACGATGTATATGTTAGAGATAATGGCGGAGCTTCAGGATATTGCCAGGCCACTTATGATATCACTATTACACAAGACGATCCATTGGCCATTACCCCAAATATTACTAATGTTAATTGTAATGGGGGTTCCGATGGAAGCATTGTTTTAAATGTAACTGGTGGAGAACCTCCCTATATGTACAGTATAGACAATGGGGCAACCTATCAAACATCAAACACCTTTGTAAACCTACCGGCCGGAACATACGATATAAGTGTAACAGACGCCAACAACTGTCCTGTTACAACTCAGGTAACTATTACAGAGCCCGACCCAATTGTTGCTGAAGCTGAAATCACACAAGAATACACCTGTACGCAACTGGGCGAAATCACCGTGGGCAGTATTACACCTACCTCTGGAGGCTCAGGGAGCTTTGAATACAGTTTGAATGGCGGAACTTGGACCACTTCCACCGTTTTTGCAGGATTGGAAGATGGTTCCTATAGTATTCGTGTGCGTGATGCCAATGAAATAGATTGTTTCATCACTTTACCAGAAATCATAATTGCACCTCTTCCTGTTGAACCAACCCTGAGTACAACCGTTACCTATAATTGTGATGGTACTGCTGATGTAACCGTGCTACCTTTGGATGCATCTTATACCTATAGTTTAAATGGCGGAACACCACAAATAGGGAACAATGTTTTCAGTGGAGTTGCTTCAGGAACACATACTATTGAGGTAGATTACGGAAGTGAATGTACAGTTACAACCTCTGTAAATGTAGAACCGGGATATGCTTTTGATGGAGCCATTACCGCCCACACGGACATTACTTGTAACGGCGATGCCGATGGTACCATCACTTTTGAAGCCGAAAACTTTGATTCAAGTATTGGTTTTGAATATGAAATTAACAATAGTGGTGTGTTTACCACTTCTACAACAAGTCCAATAACCATTACTGGATTAGCAGCAGGAACACATACCATCAACATAAGAGATTTAAGAGACCCTGCATGCTCCGAAATGTTGAGCCAAACCTTAACACAACCCGATGTGGTTGATGTTTCTGCTTCCGTTACTACAGAGTTAACCTGTACCAATGGTGGGGCAACCATTACCGCCACTGCTACGGGAGGTACACCGGCTTATCAATATCAATTGGAAGATACAAGTGGTACGCCCATTGTTACCTACCAATCTTCCAATGAGTTCCCTGGACTTGCCGCAGGCGATTATGTGGTAAGGGTACAGGATGCCAATATGTGTGAGGATGTAACCGGAACCATAACCGTAGTACCCCCTGCCGATATTGTGTTTAATGTAACACCAACCTTATGTTATAGTGGCAACAACGATGGGAGCATCCAAGTAGATGTAACCAGCGGGAACGGAAACTATCAGTTTAGTATAAATGGTGGCGCTTGGATGACACCTTCTATCCCAACTGATACAACCTATACTTTTGAAAACTTAACAGCAGGAACTTACACCATTGATGTAAGGGATAATTATGGTTGTTCTGCTACGGATACTGCCATTATCAATCCTGCTTTGACTGCTTCGGCCTTCCTCGATAGCGATTTGACTTGTTTGGACGATGCAAGTATTACCATAACTGCAAATGGAGGTGCATCTCCTTACTCCTATCAATGGTCCAACGATGGCGGAACTACTTATAATTCATCTGGATTTACTGGCAACGTGTTCAATACAAACACAGATGGAACCTATACCTTCCTTGTAACCGATTCTGCTGGTTGTACAACAACGACCAACAGTATTATAGTAACGCCTGCCACACAACCCGTGATAAGCAGTGTTACACCAACCGACATATTGTGTAATGGGGAAAGCACCGGTGCTTTGGATGTTGTTATTGACACTTCCGTGGGGGTTCCGCCTTATACCATAAATGTATACGAAACAATTACTGGTACAGACTATTTAACACAAACCACAGGATTACCTGCCGGTTCTTACGAAGTAACTGTAACCGATGACAAAGGTTGTGTATCAGATCCATTCCCAGTAGTTATTTCCGAGCCGACAGCAATCGTTCCAAACACAACACATACAAATTTAACCTGTGCGGCAAGTGGTACAGAATTAGGAACCATTACGGTAGATGCCTCGGGAGGAACACCAACTTATATATACGAGGTATTTAATAATGATCATAGTGTAAACTTAACCTATGATACATCTGCAGGAACCAATGACCACACATTCACTGGATTGGATTTTGGTGATTATACTGTTGTAGTCACTGATTCCAATGGATGTCAAAATATATCAACGGTGACCATAACCACAGGGCCCGATGTGTTGATAACTACACAAGCAACTGCAGGTTGTGCTCCTGGCAGTGGTGAAATGTTAGTGGAGGCAGACGCTCAGAATGGGACATTGGGAACAGGAGTTTTTTATTTTGCCCTATATCCAGCTCCTACATTTAATGCGTCCGACCCTGCTTGGTTTCCAGAGGATCCAACTCCAGCCCCTGACAATTCACACTTGTTCACAGGCTTGACACCGGGTGTTACTTATACCTTTATAGTCTATGATGAGGATACCAGATGTGAATATATTCAGGAGGCCACTGTTCCTGTATCCACAACTTCTACCTTGTCGTCATCCATTGACACAGTCACCGATATTACCTGTACGGGAGCTACAGATGGTAGTGTCGATTTTACGATTTGGGGATACGGAGGAACCAATGTTAATTTTGAGATCTTTACCTATATAACCAATAACACAACTGGAATAACCGGAACAATATCTGGTGCAGTTGGCGGCCCTGAAACAGGCACAGCAACTGGGCTAAGTCCTGGAGAATATTATATTCTTTATGAAGAAGAAAATGGTTGTGTTTCGGCATCTGATTCCTTTGTAATACAACAATCACCAACATTGCTTGAGGTAATCGCTGATTCCCCAACCAATGACAATTGCAACCCAAATGCTGGGGTAATAACAGCAAATGCTCAATTTGGTACCGCTCCCTACGAATTCCAATATATTTTGGCTTCTTCGGGGTTTGTACCAACAGCTGCCGACAGTGGCTGGACCAGCAATACAAGCGTAAATGTTGAGGCGGGCGATTACATTGTATATGTGAAAGATGCCAACAACTGTATTCAAAGTGACCCTGTAACCGTACTTCTCGACCCTAGTCCAGAAATATCCATTGCCGTTGTAAATGAATGTGTGGATGAAGGCTTGTTCGAGGTAATGGTCACTTTGGATAATCCATCTGTAACCATGACGCCTTTCCAAATCAGTGTAAACGGAGCAGCGTTCCAAAACTTTACATTTGATGGAAGCAACCAGTATCTGATTTCCGGATTGAGTTCAGGATTGGGTCAAACTGTTGAGGTAAGAGACTTAAACGGTTGTATTGATTCCGAAACATTCGATATACACCCACCACTTGAATTCAACGTAATTCAAACCGTGGCTTTGGATTGCGAGTCTGGCACCAATGCTTATGCAGAATTGGAAATCGAAGTGATTTCTGGATCAGGAAATTATGAATTTATCATAAATGGACCGGGAACGGCATACGATATGCCCCAAAGCACCTTGACCCTTGACGCTTCCAACAAGTTTGTTTGGGACGGTGCAGGAGCTGCTGGAAGATATGACGTTATCGTCTTTGATATGGGCACAGCACCGCCAAACTGTCCAAAAACAGTTACCATAGATGTGCCCGAAGCTCCCTATCCATCATTTACTTACACTTATACAGATGTTACTTGTTATGAGGCCGCCGATGGCACCATTTCCGTACAAGCTGTGGACAATGGGATAGGTCCCTATACCTTTGAGATCATTGCGGCATCCGATGGTTCCATCAGTACACCAATTGCTCCTTCAATCTCAACGGCTACCACGGCTACTTTTACCAACCTTGAAGGTTCCGCAACAGGTATTACCTATGACATTCAGGTTAGCGCGTCAAATAATTGTACCGATACTCAAACGATAACCATTACCGAACCAGACCCCATTGCTTTGACTACCAATGTGGTCGAGTTTGCCTGTGCCGTAGGTAACAACACAGACAACGCCAGTATTACTGTAAATACAATAACGGGAGGTAGCGGCAACTATGTAACTTATGAGTTTATTGAAGAGGATGATCCAAACACCGCAGCAGTTGAAGTGCCAACCGTTGTTCAATCCGGTAGTAATCCTACTTACATTGAAACCGATACAGCTGGAGGAAACTATACCATTAATGTATATGATGACAATGGTTGTCTGGGGACAACAACAGCGGTTATTGCTCCTTATGATCAAATAACCAATGCCCCAGCTGCCATTACAAACCCATTAAGCTGTACTCCAGGCATGGATGGGGAAATTACCATTACGGTAACATCGACTTTAGGCGATTCATCCCGTTTTCAATACAGTGACGACAACGGTAGTACTTGGAAAGATTCCAATGTGTTCGGTGGTTTGGATGCGGGTACCCACAATTTCTTGGTACGCCATAAGGATACAGGTTGTATGGTTTCAACTTCAGAAACCATTACCGACCCCAACACATTCGATATTGATGTGGATGTGGTAAACAATGTAATTTGTTATGGATCAGCTACAGGCGAAGTAACCTTTGAACTTGTGGATGCCACATATACAGGAGGATTTAATTGGACTGTTTACGATGACGGTGGAAATCCAGTGGATAGTGGTATTTCAGCCACTAAAGGGCCAACTGCCCCTATTTCATTGCCAACTGGAAGCTATACCGTTGAGATTTCCCAAGGTGCATTCCCGGAATGTACCAATGAGGAAGCCTTCAACATTGCAGGACCTAATGCGGCAATTACAGGAAATAGGGTTGTAACTCCGATAACCTGTAATCCTGGAAACGATGGTATTATTGAAATAACAGCTTCTGGTGGATGGGGAGGATATTCCTACTACGTAGACACAACACCAAACCCCGATCCAAACGATTCGTCCAACTATGTTTCCACGCCTAGGTTCGAAAACCTTACGGCAGGTACTTATGAGGTTTGGATCATAGATCAAGAAGGATGTGCTTTACAATTACCCTATGTTGTATTGAGCGTTCCAGACCCTATCGTGGCAGATTTGAGAATCAATAACGACAATTGTGCTGCCTTTGAAGGGGAAATAGAAGTTGTTGGCATACCTGCCACTAATCCTGTTACGGGAGGCCAAGGTAGTAACTATAGCTATCAATTGATCAAGGATGAAAGCAACTTTGGGTCTCCCCAATCAAGTAACATTTTCCGTGGATTGGGTGCTGGTTCTTACGAAGTTCTGATTATTGATCAATGGGGCTGTTCTGAAACCGTTGGTCCCATGGAACTATATGATGTAATGACCCTTACCAATACTACGGTGGTCAAGCCTATAACCTGTGATCCGAGCAATCCAGGAGGTGAGGTCAGACTGACCGTCTCAGGGGGTTCCTCAGATTATTCCTATGAAGTGTTGTTCCCCGATAATAGTACAGCCACCAGTCCAAATGGGGTGTTTACTGGGCTTGATCAAGTAGGAACATATACTTTCACAATCACGGATAACAATACTACATCCTCCAATTGTGAAATCATTGTTACCCAAGAGCTGGATGCCCCGGTAGATCCAGAGCTATTACCTGCAACCATTGTCGATGTAAGCTGTTTTGGAGGAAGTGATGGCAGTATCTCCGCCAATCTTGACCCCACAACGGATGACAATCCGCCATACCAATATGAATTAATTGAAGCAGGTACTGTAATTAGATCCTTACAGGAAGAGCCCTTGTTTCAAGGTCTTCCTGCAGGAGATTACCAAGTACGTGTGGTTTCCGAAAGGGGTTGTGAGGATACAATTGATGCCCGTGTGGACGAACCCACACAGCTTAGCGCTGGAGTTACCGATGTTTCTCAATTAACCTGTAATGCTACAAATGGAACGCAACAGGCCGAAATAGAAGTAACCATTGACCCAACTAGTGGTACGCCAAACTACTTCTACAGTGTAAATGGTGGTGCCTTTATGCCAACCGGCGGAAATGTCTTCACTTATTACACTTCCGTGGCCGATGATTATGATATAGTTATAAGGGACAGCAATGGATGTACCTATGCATTGCCTACTCAAACAATAGATCCATTACCTCAAATGGATTTGAACATAACCAATGTGGTTGATATAACTTGTGCAAATAGTGGAGAAGAAATCACGGTAATTGCGAGCGGACAATCATCTCCCTATAATCTGACCTTTGAGGTTTTGGAAACCGGGGATATACAAACAGTTTCAACTGATAGATATACATTTACGCTTCCTAACCATGGAAACTATACCATTCAGGTAACGGATAATGGTACTGGATGCTACGAGTTTATCACCCATACCGTCGAACCTTATGACCTTATAGATGTAACGGCCACCGCCACATCACCGGCAGTTTGTTTTGATGATGCGGGAGAATTGACAATTGATGTAACGGGCTATACAGGAGCTTACAATTATGAAGTGTTCAGAAATGATGGCACCCTAATTGTATCAGGTAATGCAAACACGTCAACAGGATCATTGGCAATAACCCATCCTGATTTGGTAGGTGGTAACTATTATGTTGAAGTAGAAGCTACCGAAGCGCCATTCTGTGATGCTAGATCTGGTTCGGTGACCATTATATCACCAAGCAGTGAATTGGCGGTTGTCCCAGAGCAGGTGGCCAGCGTTACCTGTACAGATGATATGGGTGAAGTACTCATTGCTCCGACAGGTGGTTATGCTCCTTACGATATAGTATTGACCAATATTACCACCACACAATCCTACACTATGAACGATGTACATAGTTATGTGTTCACTGGTCTTTCCGCTGGTTCTTATGAAGTAAGGGTAACCGATAGTGAAGGTTGTGAAATTATCGATAATACTTCTTTAACCTTAGATCCTGTAGATCCAATTACTGCAGACATTGATGCTGCTCCAATTGACCTATTGTGCTTTGGGGATGAAAGTGCATCCGTATGGGCGTACAATGTTGTTGGAGGTGAAGGTTCTTACAACTACCTGTTGAACTATTATGATGAAACCGGAACAAACATTGTGTTTACTTCTGGTGAACAAGGAAGCCCAAGATTCAATAATCTGGGTGCCGGAACCTACAGCATCACCATTACCGATGGTTGGAACTGTAGTTTTACAACAGATCCAGTAACCATAACTGAACCATCCGAAGTAATGGCTTCTTTGGTACAATTGAGCGGAATGACCTGCAACGATGATGCTCAACTGGAATTAACGGCATCAGGAGGTACTGCACCTTATTTTTATAGTACCGATGGTGTTACGTTTAACCCAATGAGCGGTGGGGACACCCATACATTCAATGTTGGTGCAGGTACTTATCAATATTATGTGCGTGATGCCAATGGTTGTGATGCCATGATATCAAACCAAATAACTGTTGAGGAAGTTCCGGAATTGATGCTGGAAATCGACGAGTCCGCGGCCATTATCAACTGTATGGGGGAGGCATCCGCTACCATTATTGCACAAGCAACTGGTGGTTTGGGCAATTACAGATATGAGTTGTTCACCGATGCAGCCTTGACCAACTTGGTAGATGGCCCGCAAACCAATGGAACATTCAACGAATTGACAGCTGGTGAATACTACATAAGGGTAACCAGTGAGGACTGTGTTGAGGTATCTCCTGTAATTACTATAGTTGATCCAGCACCACTACAGGTAGATAGAGAAGAATTTACCAATATTACATGTTCGGGAATGAACGACGGTACAATTACTGTTGAAGTGTCGGGGGGAACAGGTGAAATCCAATACGCCATTTCACCTAATCTAGATCAGTTTGATACGACGAACACATTTACTGATCTAGAACCCGGCATCTATGATGTAATCGCTCAGGATGCGAATGGATGTTTCATTACCTTCCAGTTTGAGATTACACAACCGGAACCTGTCGTGGCCGAAGCCATAAACGTTATGGATGAGGTATGTTTTGAAAGTGGGGATGGTTCGTTCGAAATTCAAATATCCGGAGGTACTGCCCCGTATCAAACAAGCCTGAATTCCAGTGCCGATGGAAACTTTGTTCAAGATCAGGTCTTGTTCCAAGATCTGCCCGCAGGAACGCATGTAGTATTTGTAAGGGATGCCCAAGGTTGCGAAACCAACGTAATTGTGGAAATTGATCCAGGAGTAAACTTGGCAGCTACCGTAACGCCCGTTTACGAGTGTACCGAAAATATTCCTGATAATTACTTGGACATCTTACTGGAAGATGAATCCATTGCAGGAGACCTAATGTATGCCCTGGATTCGACAGATCCAGCAGATATGCAACTATCCGCTGATTTTACCAACATGGCACCGGGCGACCATTACATCACCATTGCACATGCCAATGGATGTATGACCACTTATGACTTTACCATTGAAACATTCGAACCACTTGTCCTAAGCTTGGAGAACAACACCATTAACCAAATTACAGCAATTGCAGAAGGTGGTGTGGAGGATTATACCTTCTACTTCAACGGCATTGATAACGGAACCGATAATACGTTCTATATCAACAGGACCGGTACCTATACCGTTACCGTGGTAGATCAAAACGGTTGTGAGGCCACGGCTGAGATTTTTATGGAATTCATAGATATCGAGTTCCCCAACTTCTTTACCCCGGATGGCGATGGCCGTAATGATATTTGGATACCTGACAACATTGAAGGTTTCCCAGATGTACTAATTAAGATTTATGATCGTTATGGTAGAGTAGTGGAAGAGATGACCCGAAACGTTAAAGGTTGGGACGGTAATTACGATGGAAAACCATTGCCGACCGGAGATTACTGGTATGTTGTTAAACTTGAAGGAGAACAAGACTTCAGAGAGTTTGTGGGCCACTTTACATTATATAGGGAATAACATAACCTATTACTTAGACCCCATGCTAAAAAAAGTATGCTCAACTATATTATTTGTTTCCTTGGCACTTTGTGCCAAGGGACAAGAGTTGACCTTACCACAATTATCCCAGTATATCGCGGACAATCCCTTTTTAATGTCCCCGACATATGCAGGTATAGGAGATCATATAAAAGTGCGTTTAAACGGCTTAACACAATGGGTGGGCATCGAAGACGCCCCGGATACCCAGACCTTGGCCGCTGACGCCAGAATTGGGAACAGGTCCGGGATAGGTATGCTTCTTTATAACGATAGTAACGGTTATACAAGGCAAAGAGGAGCCAAGGTTGCCTTTGCCCACCATTTAACATTGGACAGATATGACGATATATTCCTTTCCTTCGGTATCTCTTACAACTTTAACCAATTTCGGATAGATGTAGAACAGTTTGAAGAAAACAACGGTCAATTGCCAGCGGATGATAAAGCCACTACCAACCATAACTTTGATCTGGGCGTACTTTACAGGTACGACAAGTTCTTTTTTAGTTTGAACGCAGGTAATGTCCTTAACAAGGACCTATCCAATTTTAATACCGATATCATCCGTATTGAACCCAACAAACTAAGAAACTATTATGCTTATGCGGGCTACAGTTTTTCCAAGAGCAAAAACAGTAAATTGGAAATAGAACCTTCCGTTTTCTTTCAATGGTTCGAGAGCGATGGCCGTTCCGTTACCGATCTGAACACCAAGTTCCGTTTTCGCGACTTTGAAGATTACTATTACGTAGGCCTTACCTATCGTTTTTTGAACGACCAATTGGGAGAACCTCTATACATAGCCCCTATTGCAGGTTTTAAAAAGAGTAATTTTTATTTTGGGTATTCCTATCAGGTAATTACCAACGAAATTTTGGGATACAGCACAGGAACACATGTGCTTACCGTGGGAATGGATCTCTTTCAGGGTATAAGTAACTGTCGATGTATGTATTGATTTTATACGTTTTGCCTTATTTTTGCCCTTTCGTAATATAAGGCTTTGGGAAAAATCAGGTTAAAAAACGTTAGAATACATTCCAATCATGGATGTTTAAGGGAAGAAATGCTCATTGGCAGCGATTACAGGGTTGACCTTGAAATCACGGCCGACCTTTCCCAACCCGCGGCTTCCGATCAACTTACCGAAACGGTGGACTATGTCCATCTCAACAACATCATAAAGGAAGAAATGACGGTACGTTCCAATTTATTGGAACATGTGGCCAAAAGGATTATTGATCGTATATTCGGAGAAATTAAAGAAGTAACCGGGGTGGAAGTCGAAGTTTCCAAAATAAACCCGCCCATTGGTGGCGATGTAGAGAGTGTTTCGGTGATACTTACATCCAAGCGATAAGTTATTTAAAAGATTACAGGATAAAAATTCGCAAAATATTTTTAGCTTTGCGATCCAATTGGCATCGTGGCCGAGTGGCTAGGCAGAGCTCTGCAAAAGCTTGTACAGCGGTTCGAATCCGCTCGATGCCTCAAAACCCAGTACTTTGTGCTGGGTTTTTTGTTTACAAATCTTCAAGTTTCTCTATTTTATCTTGGATATCAAACTTATCCTTGGGCAAAAAACCTTTGGTAATCAACACAACGCCACAGATAATCAAAATAATCCCCAATCCTTTTTTTATGAGCACAATACGCTCTTGGGTCAAATAGCGTTTCAGTTGTTTCGCTAAAAGTATTTTGATTAAATCCGTTATAAAGTAAACAAGCAACACGGTACTAAAAAAAACCATCATCCTATTGGGATTGTTTTCCAAACTGGGTCCTACTACAATAATAAGCCCCAACCAAAAAGCGAGTACGCCTATGTTTATGAAGTTTAAAAGAAAGCCTTTTACCAATAATCCCAGATAAGTTCCCTTGGAGGCCTTAACGTTGGATTTTTTCTTTGCCTTCTTCACAAATAGAAATATCCCGTAAACCAACAAAATCATTCCTCCGAATACAAAAAGACCTGGTTCGTTGCTCAGGTTCTCCAACAACTGAAAACTACTGAAATAGGCAATCAACAAAAAAACTATGTCGGCGAAAATCACTCCAATATCCAAACTTACTCCAGCCCTAAAGCCTTTGGTAGCACTTGTTTCCAACAAAACAAAGAAAACAGGTCCGATCATAAAGCTCAATAAAAATCCCAAAGGGATGGCAGCTTGGATATCGTCAATCATTTTTTAGTTTGCTCTTTTTATTTTTCCACCGAAAAGGGTGTGTTCGTCCATTGTTTTAGGGTCTCCATATACCAAGACCTCGCCTCCGGCCTTCACATTGGCCTTAACGTAGTCCGTTGCATGTATTTCGGCATTTCCCCCTGCGTTTACACTTATGGTTGTAAATTTTGTTTTAAAGGTTCTTCCGTTATATGCCCCTCCCGTATTTATAATCACATCCTGGGTATTGGAAAATCCACCTGCAAAGATCTTTCCTCCGGAAACCGCCTTTATCAACAACTGGTCCACTTCGCAATTTATCTCCAGTTCACCACCTTCCTGTGCCTTAAGTTCCAAAATATCTTGTACATAGATATCATCGGATGATATTCGGGCATCCTCATTAACATCTATAACCACTAACTTTTCGGAGTGATATAAATCTACATACGTTCTGTAGCCACTGAATATTTTGACGATTTCCATCCGGATTTTCAATACCCCATTATTATTGACAATGGCAACATTTGTGGTATTTTCCCCGGTGATCACCGCTTTGTTTTCGTTGGATTTGATAAGATTGATGGCAATACCATCAAATCCCTTTACTTCGGAAAACTTTTGTAGGTCTTGGGTTACGGTTGCATCCTGGGCCTCAAGTAATTGAAGCGATAGGAACATAAGAACAATCGTAATTACTTTCATGTTATAAAAATTTGGTTCTCAATAGGATAACAAATTTTATTCCAAAATAGTATTATTCCTTTTTACCGATCAACGAAAAGTCCAAATGGCGTTTGATCAAATCAGTACTCTTAACCATTACACAAACTTCATCGCCCAATTGGTACATCCGTTTTGTTCTTTCCCCTACAATGGCATACTGGCGTTCATCAAACACATAGTAATCATCCTTAATATCGCGGATACGGATCATACCCTCGCATTTGTTCTCGATAATCTCTACATAAATGCCCCATTCGGTAACCCCGGAAATCACGCCCAAGAACTCTTGGTCCTTGTGGTCTTCCATAAATTTTATCTGCATGTATTTAATGGAATCCCGTTCTGCATTGGCCGCCAATAGCTCCATATCCGAGGAATGTTTGCACTTTTCTTCGTACATGGTGGCCTTTGGTGTTTTTTCCTTATCCAAATAATGCTGCAGCAATCGGTGCACCATCACATCGGGATAACGGCGTATGGGAGAGGTAAAATGTGTGTAATATTCAAATCCCAATCCATAGTGACCAATGTTCTCCGTGGTATAAATCGCCTTGCTCATACTTCGTATGGCCAGGGTATCCACCAAATTCTGCTCTTTTTTGCCCTTTACATCTTCCAACAACTTGTTTAGGGACTGATTGATGGACTTTGGATCCTTAAGATTGATACTATGTCCAAATCTGGAAATAACGCCGTTCAAGGCCATCAATTTATCCTCATCGGGCTTGTCGTGCACTCGGTACACAAAGGTTTTCTTTTGCTTTCCGATAAACTCTGCCACTTTTCTATTGGCCAAGAGCATAAACTCCTCGATCAGCTTATTGGCTTCCTTGGCTTCTTTAAAATAAACGCCAACGGGTTCGTTGTTTTCGGACAGGTGGAACTTCACCTCAATTTTATCAAATGAGATGGCACCGGCATCCATACGGGCCTGTCGCATAATCTTGGCCAATCTATCAAAAGTGAGTACGGCTTCGACCACATCATCCGAAACGGAATAGGCTTTATCCCTGATGGATATTTCCTTGGGAATCTTGTTTTGCTGGGTCTCGATAATATGCTGTGCCTCTTCGTAGGCAAATCGCTCGTTGGAATTAATGGCTGTCCTACCGAACCACTGCTTTACCAATCGGCCGTTATGATCCATTTCAAAAACGGCGGAAAAGGTATATTTTTCTTCATTTGGGCGCAGTGAACACGCTTTATTGGATAGTACTTCAGGCAACATGGGAACCACACGGTCCACCAAATATACCGAAGTGGCCCTATTATAGGCTTCTTCTTCCAGAATGCTATCGGGTTGCACATAATGCGAAACATCCGCTATATGAATACCTATTTCATAGTTGCCATTTTCCAATTTTTGAAAGGAAAGCGCATCATCAAAATCCTTGGCATCTTTTGGGTCTATGGTAAAAGTGAGTACATCGCGCATATCCCTGCGCTTCGCAATTTCAGATTCCTTTATACTGGTATCCAAGGTTTTGGCAAACTGTTCCACTTCATAGGGGAACTCATTCGGCAATCCGTATTCGGCCAATATGGCGTGTATTTCGGTATGGTGTTCACCTGGTCTCCCCAGTACCTCGATCACTTCACCATAAGGGGAATCGGCATCACCCGGCCAATCTCCAAGGCTAACCAATACCTTATCACCATTATTCGCTTTTTTAAGCTTTTCCAAGGGCACAAAAATATCGGTGTACATTCTGGAATCCGTAGGCCGAACAAATGCAAACCGAGCTTGCTTGTCCACAATGCCAACATAAGATGTTTTTTTTCTTTCAAGTACTTTGGAAACCTCGCCCTCCATTTTCTTGCTCTTACGCCTTGGTTTGAGAAATACTTCGACCGTATCACCATGGAAGGCCCTGTTCAAATTATTGTTCTGAACAAAGATGTCATCCTCCAGCTCATCCACCACAATATAGGCATTGCCACTTGTGGTAAGATCTACCCTTCCTGTAAAATACGTATGGAGCGATGGTTTTTTTTGATACTTGCCCCTTTCGGGCTCAACAATTCGTTCGCTGGCCTTTAACTGCCCCAAACGCTTGATCAAAAGGTTTCTATCTTGGGTATCGGAAATACCTAATTTTGAAGCTATTTGCTTGTAATTGAAGGTTTTTGATGGCTCTTTTTCAAGTACGGTAAAAATGCCCTTCGTAATTTCATTCTTTCGCTGACTCCCAGCTCTCTTCTTTTTCTTTGACATTAACGTCCTTATTTTTTTTGAAAAATACGAATTATAATCCTTGAGCAACAAGGAAAGGAAGAGTAATCCAAAACAATGTCAACTTTATCAACAATTATCAATATTATATTTTTTCTTCTTTTTTAAATTTAATTAAAATGATGATTATGATTGATCGTTGAAATGTGGAATAAAATATTAGGGAAAAAGTTGCTTTGAACGATCAAAATATGTTGTTCACAATTTGTCAGAATACAAGAAAATTAAGAATCAACCATTTATATTTTTTATCCACGGCTTTTAACAACCCTTATCAACATCGATTTATTGAAAAGTTAATGTGTCCTTAATGTTAATTACCCACAAAAAAAGGTTTATAACGGTTGATTAATTTTTAATGGAATATTACCTGAACATTAAATAATTATTCCTACTGATCTATTTTATTGAAAAACAAAATTTCGTTACCAATAGTTTTATGCAAATAGTTAACAAAACGGGGTTATTGTTAATTGATTGTATGTGAACCCAATGAAAATATCTCCTCAATTTTATGAACAGCACAACATTAAAAGATATTGTACCTTTGTTACGTACCCATTTTAATACAAATACCATGAAAATTGCCATAGGAAACGACCACGCTGGAACCGATTATAAACTTGCTATTATAGGTCTTTTGAAATCCAAAGGAATTGAAATTATAAATTACGGCACTGACGGCACCGATAGTGTGGATTATCCAGATTTCACACATCCCGTAGCCACCGACGTGGCCGAAGGAAAAGTAGATTTTGGCATAGTGCTTTGTGGTAGTGGCAATGGTGCCACTATGACCATTAACAAACACAAAAATATTCGTGGCGCACTTTGCTGGAACAAGGAAATAACCCAATTGGCCAGAGAACATAACGACGCCAATATTTTGAGCTTGCCAGCGCGATTTATATCGCTTCCCCAAGCTTTGGATATGGTAGAAACCTTTTTAAGCACAAAGTTTCAGGGCGGAAGGCACGAACGTAGGATCGAAAAAATTCCTTGTAGATAAACCCTATGGGTAACCACCATCATCACAATCATGGACATTCGCATGCGCATCCCGACCTTAAAGGGGGAAACTTGCTCATATCCATCGTTCTTAACATAGGCATTACATTGGCCCAAATCATTGGGGGATTGCTCTCGGGTAGTTTGGCACTCTTGTCCGATGCACTTCACAACTTTAGCGATGTACTCTCTTTAATGATTAGTTATGGTGCCAGGAGATTGGGACAACGGAAGGCATCCAGCCACAAAACCTTTGGGTATAAACGAGCCGAGATTTTGGCGGCCTTCATTAATGCGGCAACCCTAGTGATCGTGGCCATTATTTTAATGAAAGAAGCCATAGAACGACTGTTAGAGCCCCAAGTAATTGAATCCAATCTGGTAATTTGGCTGGCTTTGATTGCCATTTTGGGTAACGGCTTTAGCGTGTTGTTATTGAAAAAGGATTCCGAGCACAACATGAACATGAAATCCGCCTATTTGCATTTACTTACGGATATGATGGCGTCCGTAGCGGTATTGATTGGCGGTATTTTGATGAAATATTTTCAGATTTTTTGGGTAGATGCCCTATTGACCATGATTATCGGCGTTTACTTAATTTATATGGGATATGACCTTTTGAAGGAATCGACCAAGGTATTGATGCTTTTTACCCCAAAATCAGTGGTCATACAAGATATTGTAGAATCCATTTGTACCATAGAACCGGTAAAAAACGTACACCATGTGCACATTTGGCAGCTCAATGAAGACGAAGTCCACATGGAGGCCCACATCGACTTTAAAAATGATATTCGCCTTTCCGAGTTCGATGCGATTTTAGAAAAAATAGAGGAGCACGTCTATCACAAACACGGTATCAACCATGTAAATATTCAACCCGAATTTGATAAGTGCGATTCCAAAAATGTAATAGTTCAGGATTAATGGAAGTATTGGTAAAAACCTTTGAAGAGCTCTCCACCAAAGAACTCTATCAAATTCTACGCCTTCGCAGCGAGGTTTTTGTGGTGGAACAGGACTGTGTGTACCAAGATGTGGACAACAAAGATCAAAAAGCCCTACATGTAATAGGTATCAAAAATGATGGAGTAGTGGCTTACACAAGGATTTTTAAACCTGGGGATTATTTTGATAATGTAAGCATAGGCCGGGTAGTTGTGAGCAAAAATCAACGCAAATTCGGATTGGGCAAGCAGATAATGCAAACCTCCTTGGCCGCTATTGATCAAAGATTTCCGCACAAAGCCATCGAAATTTCCGCACAATCCTATCTATTAAAGTTCTACACGGAACTAGGTTTTAATGCCTTTGGCGAAGAATATTTGGAAGACGGTATTCCGCATAGGAGAATGTTGAGGGAATGACAAATGTTTGCAGTCATCTTATTCAAACCCAACCTCTTCGCCACACCGATCTGTTCCAAATAATCCAACTTAAGAATAAGGTTTACAGGCTTTTCCGATTTGTTTTTTGTGGAAAACAACAGATATCCTTCAGTTTTGGCATCTAGTTGATTCACATTTATTTTGCCTTGCTTTTTGCGATTCACAAAAGTGATGTTGCAAGAGGTATATACACCATCCTCATCCGAATACATGCTGGTGACCAAAGCGTAAAACTGTGTGTTTTTGGTAATAAGCATCCAGTAAAGGGGCCAATTGTTTTCTTTGGATAGATCAGCTTTGAACTTGCTTTTCAAATTCAGAAATTTTCCGGAACAGTGAAGCACCGAGTTGTTCCACAATGCCCACCACAAGAGCGTTGCCCATAAAAAAGGCACGTTTGGCATCCGAAATGCCATCTACTTGGGTGTGATTATCCGGAAACATGTTCAACCGTTCCAATTCAACAGGTAAAAGTCTTCGCAGTCCCTTGGAGGTTTGGACCACGTGCTTAAACCGGGATGGGGATTTACCGCCCTCGCCGGTTATTATGGTTCTGGAAGGTTGATCCAGCGCATCGGGAAAAACCATGCTTCCCTCGCTGTAATTGTACGCAAAACCTGCTTTGGTCTTGCGTATTTCTTTTTTGCCGCCCTTTAAATATTCCCATTTGGGCAAATCGGCAGCATCAATATAATATTCTGGATGAATGGAGCCCTTTTCCAAAATTTCGGAGAGTACCGTTCTTTTTCCATCGTAAGAAGGAGCCGTTTTTAGGGTAGATACTTTTCCATTAACACAAACCCCAGAGTTTAAAAATGGGGAAAGGCCTTTTTCTGGGTTGAAGTTATGGGACAAAGCCACTACATCTTCCTCCAAATCAAAGGAAACCAAATTTTGTGCTGTTTGGTCGACCGGAAAAGCAGCAGAAATAGTTCCTTCTTTCAAAATCCAGTCTTTTGGGCGGGACTTTAGGAGTTTTTTAAAAATAGGGGTTCCCTTAAAATACGCCATAAAAAAAACGCGCCTTCGGCGCTGTGGCATTCCATATTCGGCCGCATTTATTACGCGCCATTCCACAGCATAGCCCAAATCCGATAAACTGCGGAGCATCACGGCAAAATCCCGGCCTCTTTGGGAAGAAGGGGATTTTAACAGGCGATCCACATTTTCCAAAAAAAGATATTTTGGTTTGTTCGTTTTCTCGGAAAGAATTCGATGGATGGACCACCACAGCACACCCTTTTTACCAATAAGGCCCTTGGAGTTTTTCAAAGATGTGGCCACGGAATAATCTTGACAGGGAAACCCGCCAACAAGCATGTCGTGGTCGGGAATTTCGGAGGTTTCCACATTTTCAATATTGGTGTTGGAGTGATTTTCTGTTCCAAACCGTGCCTCATAAACCAAAGAAGCATGCTGTATTTTGGTAGAGGGCTCCCATTGATTGCTCCACACAACGGAATAGTGTCCTGTATTTTCCAATCCCAACCGAAAACCGCCAACTCCGGCAAAAAGTTCACACACTTTGAGTTTTTGCATGCCCAAAAATAGGATTTATTCTATCTTTTTTAGGGTATCGTCATATAAACCTATCAAGATGCTGTTTCCTTCTGCATCTATCTTTAGGCCGCCGTATTTGGCGTTTTCACACTTTTCCGCTTCCCCTTCTTGAAAAAAACAGGATGCTGCACCAATACGTATGCCCCACCATTTTTTTGGATATGGGAACAAGCCCGTTTTTGCCAATGGCAACAAGACCAAAAAACAAAACAATAAGCGCCTCGATAAGGCCCAGACCCAGGAACAGCGCGATAAAAAACGCTTACAAGCGGTCTTATCGGCATGAATATGGTGGAGCAAGGCCTTTGAAATCCCGCTTTTTGACCAATTACTTAGCTGGCTTATGGTCTGTATTTCTTCCCGATCAATTTTTGCCATAAGCATTATTTGCTAAAAAGAGCTGTAACAACTATCCAAAGGAAAATTAGTGAATACCGGACGATTAATGTCAAGTCATTTGATAATTGCCGTATTTGGTTTGATGAATGCGGTATATGGATTGATAGACGAACCGAAGAAACAACACCCTACTTTAAAATTGCAGCGTATTTGGAATTATTGGACAACAATTCTTTTGCGGTCAATATGGCATCGTCATGATCCAAATAGTATTTGTAAAGCCCATCCCGGTAAAAGTATCGGGTTATGATCTCATCTTCCAACTTCTTTTGGATTTCCTTTTTAAAGGTGTCCAAAGCGGTTATTTTACCTTTATTTACGGCCAAAAGAAGGTCTTTGTACTTTTCTTGGACATCGCCCCCCAATAAGATGTTGTCACCATTAATGGATTCTTCCAAAAGCTTTTCCGTTTTGGTCTGATAGGAGAAGTTCTTTTCTTGGGCATAGGTTTTAAATGCATTATAATCACCATCGGAAAAATTAAAATCATCCACCGAATCAAAATTGTGGTCGTAGAAATAATCCGTGGCAAAATCAAAAACGATATTGTTTTCCTCCAACGCATCAATAAGGGAGTTGGTTTTTAAGGATTCAATGGTAATGTCTGGCATTACTCCTCCACCATCCCATACTTTTCGCCCGTTTCTGGTGGTGAATTCTTTAAAATTGGTGTTTCGAACTGCATTGCCCTGTGCATCACGGTTCCAATAGTCCAACGACTGGATACATCTGCCGGAAGGGGTGTAATATCTTGATATGGTTACTTTTAATTGTGTCCCGTAAGTAAGTTTTAAGGGGCGTTGCACCAAACCTTTTCCAAAACTTCGGGCCCCAACAATTACGGCACGGTCCAAATCCTGAAGTCCGCCCGAAACAATTTCACTGGCCGAAGCACTTTTTCCATCTATCAGGACAACAAGGGGAATCTCTTCATCTTCTGGCTTGTTTTTGGTTCTGTATTCCTGATTGAACTTTTTTACCTTGGATTTCGTGGTCACGATCAACTCTCCCTTGGGCACAAAAAGGTTGGTTACATTGATGGCTTCGGATAATAGTCCTCCGGGGTTTCCCCTAAGGTCCAACACCAATTTTTCTGCACCCCGGCCTTTTAGGTCCTGTATGGCCAATTGGGTTTGTTTGGAAGCTTTCCTGTTAAAGCGCGACAATACGATATACCCCGTTTTGTCATCGATCATATCGTAAAAGGGAACGGCATCTACCTCTACACCTTCGCGGGTAATGGTTGCGGTCTTGGTTTCCCCTTGTCTTAAAAAGGTGACATCAACCGAAGAGTTGTTGGCCCCTTTTAGGAGCTCTCCGGCATTATCATCAAAATCGGCAACCAAGGTCTCCCCAATTTTAATAATTTCATCCCCGGCCTTTAGGCCGGCCTTATCGGCGGCATACCCTTGATAGGGCTCAACCACCACCAATTTGTTTTCGTAAGATCGAACAAGGGCACCAATGCCCGAATACTCTCCCGAATTGTTGATTTTGTAGGATTCAACATCCTGCTCGTTCAAAAACTGGGTATAGGGATCCAGTTCATTCAACATGTTTTTTATAGCGGAATCCATCAGCTCTGCGGGGTTGGTCTCATCTACATAGTTCATGTTGAGTTCCTTAAAGAGCGTAGTAAAGATTTCTATTTGTTTGGCAATCTCAAAAAAGTCACTTTTAAAACTGCTGGCACCAACCAAAACGGCAAGTGCCAAAACGGGAATCAAAACCTGTTTTTTAATCAATCTTTTCATGGAATTCTTTTTTTATAAAGGCCTCTAACAGCTTTTTCATGGCTGCATCAACTTCATTAAAACTTGGGGTCTTCTTGCCAAGGTATAAAAATATGAACGCATAATTTCCCTCAATGTTGTTAAAAATGAGGGGCTTGTTGCGCCGGTAAGCCTCCCTTAAAAGCCGCTTGATGCGGTTGCGGTCCACTGCGGATTTGAATTGCCTTTTGGGGGCGACCACAGCAACTTTTACAGGCACCTCATCTTTAACATGGGTGTTGAGGTAAATCAACTTTAAAGGGAATTCACGCAGATTTTTACCTTCCGTAAAAAGCGCTTCGAACATTTTTTTGTTGGTGAGCTTTTCTTTTTTGGGAAAGGAAGTGTCCCCTTGAGGGGACCTTAGGGGAGTTTTTTCTTTTTTTGAATAAGGTTTTTCACTTTGCATATCAGATACGACTTCTTGTAAGGTCATCAAAACACCAAACATATTGTTTTTAACCTCACTATCCTGTAAGCGAACCAAATGTACGCCTACTTTTTCTGGTTGTTGCCCTCTTTGTACATCCTTATCATACTTAAATTCATGGGAAACTCCATCAATTTCAATAGCGAGCAGCAATTCGTGGCAATAAAAATCCACAATATACTCAAGCAATGGAACTTGCCGATGGAATTGTACACCCAAAGCTCGCTGCTTTATTTTTTGCCATAGCAGGACTTCAGAAAGTGTGCTGTGTTTACGTAGTTGTTTTGCAAACGCTTTCAACTTGGGGTTATCTGGAATAATCTTGTTTTTCAAAGCGATTGAGGACCTAAATATATCAAGAATATTTGGCGGAGAACACCCCTAAGGTCAATCATAAAAAGAAAATAGATTTTTGATGTGAACCAAAAAGGGCGGCACAATCGGCCACCCTTGATTATGGTTAATATGAAAGAGGGGCTTATTCCTCTGCCTGATATACGTTGTTTTCCCCATCCACATCGGCCATCAATTGCGATGGGTCTATCATAATGGCCTGAACATCGTCCAAAGGCATATCCAACGTAAACTCGTAAGTTGGGTAAGCCCAGGGCCAATCCTCCAAAACAGTGCGATTTAGGTTGGGGTAAGGGTTATCTTTTTCCCCATACGTCATGCGCAATGGCACATAGTAAGTTTCTTGTGTTCCATCGGCGCCCACGACCAAAATATCCAAAGGCATGGGCATTTCACCGATGCGCTCCATGGTTACCTTGGTCTTGTCCCCATCGGCCTCAACACTTTTAATACCGTAATCAATGGTATTGGTTGTCTGTGTCCAATCGGTCAAGTACCAATCAAGTTCCATTCCCGATACTTTTTCTGCTGTTCTTTTAATGTCGTTGGGCACAGGGTGCTTAAACTTAAAGTCTTCGAAATATTTTTGAATGGTCTCCATTAGTTTATCTTGACCAATTATGTACCCCAGTTGAGAAAGGAATATGGATCCTTTGCTGTAAGCTGAAACGCCATAAGCAAAATTCGTAGTGTATCTATCGGCATGGGTGGACTGTGGCATTTCCAAACCGGAGTTGACCAAGGCATAATAGCCCCTATACGACCCCTCGAAAGGGTTTTGCTTGTTCTGTTCCATAATTTGGTTCATGCACAGGCTACTGATAAAGGAAGTGAAGCCCTCGTCCATCCACTCGTGTTTGGATTCGTTGGTCGCCAGTACATGTTGGAACCAAGAATGTGCCATTTCGTGCACCATTACCCCGACCAAACTGCCAAATTCGCGTTCGCCGGTAATCAAAGTGCTCATGGCATACTCCATTCCACCATCACCGCCTTGAACCACGGAATATTGTTCGTAAGGGTATTTGCCAATATTTTTACTAAAAAACGTCATGGCTTCCGCCGTTTTAGGCTGAAGTTTTTCCCAGTTTTCATTGAATTCTGGGTTGTCTTTGTACAAGAAATGAAGGGTTGGGCCGTCTTCCATTTTATAAACATCGTGGATATATTCCGGGTCGGCCGCCCACATAAAATCGTGTACTTTGGGTGCTTTAAAGTGCCAGGTCAATGTTTTGCCTTTGGTTTTTACTTTGGTACCGGGCGTTTCATAACCATGTCCAATTTCTTGTGGGTTTTGAAGATATCCAGAGCCTCCGACCGTGTAATCTTTGTCCAAAGTGATTTTTACATCAAAATCGCCCCACACGCCATGGAATTCACGGGCTATATAAGGGTTTGGGTGCCATCCTTCAAAATCGTATTCCGAAAGTTTGGGGTACCATTGGCTCATGGAAAGCGCAACACCTTCTTTACTGTTTCTTCCCGAACGCCTTATTTGAAGGGGAACTTGACCTTCAAAGGACATTTCCAAGGTCGTTTTTCCTCCTGGGGGAATAGGTTTCGCCAAATCCACCACAAGAATGGTTCCTTCTTCGGTAAAAGTAACGGGTTGACCGTCCTGTGCTAGGGATTTGGCATGCAAATACCCCATTTCATCTTCAGAAAGCGATGCGATCCTGCTTTTCCCGTCTTCCATCATCCTTTTATCCGGGTCTTTGATGTTTTGGAGCCTGATATCCATTTCACTGCCGGGCTGAAAGGCATTGTAGTACAAATGATAAAAAACACGGCTCAATTCATCCGGAGAGTTATTGGTGTAAACCAATTTTTGGGTACCGGTGTACTGGTATGTTTTCACATCCATTTGTACGTCCATGGTATAATCCACATGCTGTTGCCAACTGCGCGAATTTTGTGCACTTAAAAAAAGAGTGGCCCCGAAAAAGGCTGTAAAAAAGAGGGATTGTAAACGCTTCATATATTATTTTGAATTACTTTCCAAGGTCATTTTACCTTTTGAGATGTTGTTTGCCAAAATTAAGGCATTATAGGCATTGACCATTTTGCCGGATTTAGAAATTTTATCGAAAGTGGTGGTTTTGGTCTCGTCACCCGCTACAATAACCGGTCTTTTTGTTCTAAGACCAGACTGCATGATGATGTTTTTTACCTGTGATGCGGACAAATCTGGGTGAAAAGAACGGATCAGCGCTGCAACACCGGCAACTGCCGGGGCAGCCATTGAAGTTCCGCCTTGAAACTCATATTCACTATTGGGCATGGTAGAGTAAATCTCGGCACCAGGAGCGAATACATCAACACGCTGGTTTCCATAATTGGAAAAAGAGGCCACCATCTCAGACCCATAGCTGCTGGAAAGTGCCCCAACAGTAATCATATTGTCCACAAACTCCTGACTTTCATCCATATCATCGTTTGGATAATTTCTGTTTTCAGGGCTTTCCAAGTCTTCACCGTCGTTACCTGCGGCGTGAACAATAAGAACATCTTTGGAAGCTGCATATTTTATGGCATCGTAAACCCATTCCGCTTTAGGGGAAAAGGACTTTCCAAAGCTACAGTTGATGATGGACGCACCATTGTCCACAGCATAGCGAATGCCGAGGGCAATGTCCTTATCGTATTCATCACCATTGGGAACGGCCCTAATACTCATAATCTCCACATTCTGGGCCACTCCGTCGACACCAATTCCGTTGTTACGCTTGGCAGCGATAATTCCAGCTACGTGGGTTCCGTGGCTTTCGGTATCCACTATGTTTTTTGGGTTGCCATTACCGTAGGGAACGTCCGTAATATCATAAGGATCATCGCCCACAGGGGTTCTACCATTGAAATCTTTGTTGAGGTTGTAATTGGCTTGTTCGGAAAAGTATTTAATGCCTTCTTGGAGTTCGTCCAATACTTCAGGAATACTATCGCCATAGGTGAACATTTGGGTCAACACCGAAACACTCTGTTCCATTTGCGTGGTTTTGGGCTCAATGGAAATCAAGTCTTCCTTCGTGTAGGTTTCTTTCCCAAGTTCGCTCCTTACAAGTTCGTCCGCACCTTTTACCACCTGAAATATTTGTTCGTACTGTTGTTTGTTCTGAACCGCTTCGGGATATTCCTTGTCCAATAAAAGCCTGGCCTCCGCTCTTTCGGATGCATCACCAATGTTCAATCGAAGCATGCGGACGTATTCCAATTGTTCATTATAGGACTCTCCTAAAAAGTTATAGCCGTGTATATCGTCCACATAACCATTGCCATCATCATCCTTGTTGTTGTTGGGGATTTCATCGGTGTTTGTCCAAAGAACACTCTTTAGATCTTCGTGCTCCAAATCCATGCCCGAATCCAAAACGGCCACTACAACGGTTTTCCCCTTTTTGTTCTTTATGATTTCGTTATAGGCTTTGTCCACGCTCATGCCGGGAATGGTGTCCGCAATAAGGTCGAGGTGGCCCCAATTTTTTTTCTCCGCTTCGGTAAGCTCAGAAATTTTTAAGGGAACGGCATCAATGTTCTCCACAGGGGTAGAGACCAATGCGGTAGATCCGCAACCCATTAAAAATAGGGCGGCAGATAGGGATAAGAATGATAGTTTGTTATATGTGCGATTCATAGAATGTATTTGTAAAAAGTGAAAGGTTATTGCATTTTGAATAGTTCGTCATAGGAAAACAGCTGATCCAAACGAGCTCCTTTTTCGGTTTGTTTAAGAGTACATATTTGGTTGTGGGCATCGTGCTCAAAGAGCAAGAGCCAATCGTTTTCCACGGCAGCATTTAAAAAATCAGATTTTTCTTTTAAGGTCAGTAAAGGGCGGGTATCGTACCCCATCACATAGGGCAGGGGGATATGGCCCACGGTCGGAATTAGGTCGGCCACAAAAACCAAGGATTTGCCCTTATAGTTTAGGTGAGGGAGCATTTGCTTATCGGTATGACCATCCACGAAGTGGATACCGAAACCGAGTTCGGACTTTTCCACAAAGGAACCTTCTTTTCTGTCCACAAAATGAAGCTGTCCGCTTTCCTGCATGGGCAATAGGTTCTCTTTTAAAAATGAAGCTTTTTCCCGGGCATTGGGTTTGGTGGCCCATTCCCAGTGGTCTTTGTTGGTCCAAAAACGGGCATTTTTAAAGGCCGGCTCATACCCGGTGCGGTCTTTGTTCCACTGGATACTGCCTCCACAATGATCAAAGTGCAGATGGGTCAAAAACACATCGGTAACATCATCACGATGAAATCCGAGGTTTTTTAAGGATTTGTCCAAGGAGTGATCGCCCCAGAGGTAGTAATAGCTAAAAAACCTTTCGGATTGTTTGTTGCCCAGACCATTATCAATCAAAATAAGCCTGTCCCCATCTTCGATCAAAAGGCAACGGGCTGCAAGATCGATCATGTTATTGCCATCTGCAGGATTGGTTCTGTTCCAAATAGACTTGGGAACCACGCCGAACATGGCGCCTCCATCCAACTTAAAATTACCGGTCTCTATGGGATAAATTGTCATTTAGAAAATAAAATGGCCTGCAAAATAACAAAAGCACAGTCCAAATGCGGAAAAAATAAGGACATATTGGCCGTATTTTAACAAAAATGGGATGAGTACTGTTAAATATGGCAAGGTTTCCACCCTTAAGGCTTCTCCAATCTGGTTGGTGACCCCGGAGAAGAACGATTATCTAAAAGAAAAACATTAAATTTCCACAAAACTTGGAACATGGTCGAACTCGCCGGAATTATAATTCTAGGTATTATTGCCCAATGGGTGGCTTGGCGGTTTAAATTACCCGCAATTTTGCCTTTGATTTTGATAGGATTGTTGGTGGGCCCCATCGCAACCTTATACACAGAAGATGGGTCAAAATTAATAGAGCCCATCTGGAACGGCGAAAAAGGGCTGTTCCCGGGAGAAGGGCTTTATTATTTTGTGTCCTTGGCCATTAGCGTTATTCTTTTTGAGGGCGGCCTTACCCTTAAACGGGCAGAAATATCCAACGTAGGGCCCGTAATCACCAAATTGATCACCATTGGAACCATAGTCACATTTTTTGGGGCCGGTGTTGCGGCACACTATATTTTTGGGCTGTCGTGGCAAATTTCATTTTTGTTCTCTGGGCTGATCATTGTTACCGGACCTACGGTTATTACACCTATTTTAAGAAACATTCCCCTTAAAAAAGACGTGTCGGCCGTGCTAAAATGGGAGGGAATCCTGATCGATCCCATCGGAGCACTGGTTGCCGTATTGGTTTTTGAATTCATCAGTGTTGGTGAAGGACAGGCGTTTACGCAAACAGCGCTCATCGAGTTTGGTAAAATTATTCTGTTCGGGACCACTTTTGGGTTTACGTTCGCCCACGCCCTGGCTTTTGCCATAAAAAAGAATTTTATTCCACATTATTTGTTGAACGTGGTTTCCTTGTCTACCGTACTCCTTGTTTATGTGGAGTCGGACCTGTTTGCCCACGAATCCGGTCTGTTGGCCGTGGTGGTCATGGGTATGGTCATGGGAAATATGAACCTTCCCAATCTTAAAGAACTGCTTTATTTTAAGGAATCCCTTAGTGTGTTGTTGATTTCGATTCTATTTATCCTATTGGCGGCCAACATCAATATTAGCGACATGGAGCTGATCTACAACTGGAACACGGTCGCTCTTTTTGCAGTGATCGTATTTATAATACGGCCCTTGGGGGTGTTTTTAAGTTCGCAGGGATCCAACTTAAAACTCAACGAGAAACTTTTTATTGGCTGGGTCGGTCCACGAGGGATCGTTGCTGCGGGTATTGCTTCGCTTTTTGGCTCTAAATTGATGTTAAGGGGAGAGCCGGGGGCCGAATACATTACCCCTTTGGTTTTTATGATTGTTTTGGGCACGGTACTATTAAATGCTACCACGGCACGTTTGTTTGCCAAGCTAGTTGGTGTGTTCTTAAAAAAATCCGAAGGCATTTTAATTATTGGCGCATCCAAACTATCCCGACTCATCGGTAATTATTTGAGGAAAAACAATAGGCACGTAGTGCTCATAGACAACAACCAAAACAATGTTGATAAAGCAAAAAAGCTAGGTTTGGAGGCTATTTCGGCCAATATTTTTTCCGATACGCTTGCAGACAATATTGAGTTGAACGACATGGGGTATTTAATGGCGCTTACAGGAAACTCTGATATTAACAAGTTTGCGATCAACAAATTCCAAAAACAATTTGGTGAAAACGGAGCCTTCCGTTTGGTAAATACCGAAGAGGTAAATGATCCAGAGAACAACCCAAAGGAAGGGCTCTTTTCCCATACGGATGATTTTATCCAACTGATGGACACTGTACGAAAACATCCGGTCATCCACGAAATTGAATTGGAGGATAAGGAGCACTACGACAAGTTGATCGATATTACCTACGAAGAACGCGACATTGTTCCATTGTTCACCAAATCGCCCGATGGAAGCATTGAGATCATTCCGGCGAACAGCAAGGACTTTACTCCAAAGGGTGAAGGCTACAAGCTAGTTTATTTAGGCAAAGAGATAGAAGTGGCAAAAAAGGAAGAAAATCCCAAAACGGATTAAGATAGTTTTCTGTAGAAGAGGCGAAATTGGTTTAGTTCACGGTTTTACTCATCATTGACCGAATCGGAACAGAAAAAGGGTGGCCGAACAACGAAGAGAATTGTAAATTAGGGACACCATGGACAGCGATCTGATCATTACCATTGTAATCATCTGCATAGGGATTGTCCTTTTTGTAAAGGACTATTTTTCTATAGACACCACTTCCATTATCATTATGGCCCTGTTCATAGTGGCGGGCGTCCTTAGTCCCAAAGAAGGTTTTTCGGGCTTTAACCACCCGGCCACCTTAACACTTGGGTGCATGTTCGTGGTAAGTGCAGGGGTGTTCAATTCAGGAATCTTGGATGGTCTTAGCCATAGGATCATAAAGCTGGCCAAAATACATTACAGTATTGCCCTGATCACATTTTGCCTTATTGCGGGTATGTTTTCCGCTTTTGTGAACGATTCCGCAGTAGTGGCCCTGCTTTTGCCCATTGCCCTTACCGTTTGTAGGGAAACCAAAATAACCCCGGGCATGTTGTTGATCCCAATATCGTTTTCGGCACTTTTTGGCGGTACCTGTACCTTGATCGGGACTTCCACTAATATTTTAGTGAGTAGTTATGCCGAAGAATATGGAGTGGAGGGTTTTGGGATGTTCGAATTTAGTTGGGCGGCACTTTGTTTGGCCGTAATTGGTTTTGTCTACATCTTTTTTGTGGCACCCCTTCTGTTGCCCAAGGCAGAAAAGGAGCAGAACCCACTTACCAAAGAAGCGGAAAAGTACATTACCGAATTACTGGTGGAAATGGATTGCCCCGACAGCAAAAAACCGTTGCACATGTCCAAATTGGTCAATGATCACAATGTGCAGGTATTGACCATATTGAGGGAGGGGTCGCACAAGCAAAGTATTGGCCCTGAAACATTTATATTGGAAGGGGATGTAATGAAAGTTATGATTCCCCCGAAAGCACTCAACGGCATCCGAAGCCTAAAAGGATATAAGATCACGGGGGACAAAAAGTTGGACGAAGCAGAACTTGAGAAACACATTTATGAGGTTATTGTTCCCTTTGGCTCCAAACTGACGGAGGGCTCCCTTCGCTCCCTTAACTTTAGGAGACAATACAATGGCTCGGTCTTGGCCATAAGGCAACGTGGGGAGATTTTGTATGAAAAGCTCGCCGATGTAAAGCTGACCGAAGGAGACATGTTACTGATTTTGGGCACCGAGGCCGATGTGGATGCATTGGTTGCCCAGAACTTGGTGGTGGCCCTTTCCGAGCACAAGCACGGGAAAGTCAATTTAAAAAAAGCCATTCCTGCCCTTGTTATTGCCGTGGGAGTAGTGCTTGCGGCATCACTTAACCTCACCTCTATTTTGATCAGCAGTATGGTTGGCGCTCTGTTATTGGTGGCCACTTCTACCTTAAAACCAAAAGAAGCTTACGAAGCAGTGGAATGGAAGGTTATTTTTATGATGGCAGGCGTGCTTTCCATGGGAACGGCCCTTGAAAAAACCGGAGGGGCCGAAAAAATAGCCCTTTTTATAGAGCAGACCCTGGGAAGTTATGATGCCCAAGTTACCCTGAGCATTTTGTACTTGGTCACTTTTTTGAGCACCAACGTACTCTCCAGCAAGGCCACAGCGGCCCTTATGACCCCGATAGTAATCAGTCTTGCCTCGGCAATGGAGGTGAGTGAACGGCCTTTTTTGGTAGCGGTGATGTTCGCCTGCTCCCTTACTTTTATGACGCCCGTAAGCTATCCCACCAATACCATGGTCTATGCGCCGGGAAACTACAGGTTCAACGATTTTTTAAAGGTAGGTACACCGCTTAATATCGTTATTTGGATTGCCGCCACTTTTGTAATCCCTTACTTTTTTCCGTTTAAATAATTAAGAAGGACACGCTTTTTCTCGCATCCGTCAATTGAAGAGCAAATAAATGAAGGAGTACAAGTACTTTGGTATTTATTAACCAAATAAATCATTTTGATGAAAAAACTTTTGCCTACGGTAGTTGTTGCTGCCACATTAATGAACGCCTGTTCCAAAGATGACGGACCGACCAATCAATGTGAATCCTGTACCCTTGAGGGAGGAAAAGTGGAAGTTTGTGATAACGGAGATGGTACTTGGACAGTATCAACTGCCGGGTCTATAAAAACTATGGATGCAAAGTTTTTTGGCGGAGAGGATTTAATGCCTAAACAATTTGCAGAATCATTATGTGCAGCTGGAGATGCATCATTATAATCCGCAAAAGGCAGAGAAAACTATTTTCTTGGCTTTTTTAGTCATTCAACTTGAGCACGGCCATAAAGGCTTGCTGCGGAATTTCCACATTCCCCACTTGGCGCATCCGCTTTTTACCCTTTTTCTGCTTTTCCAACAATTTACGCTTACGTGAAATATCCCCACCATAACATTTGGCGGTAACGTCTTTCCGAAGCGCTTTTATGGTTTCCCTGGAAATAATTTTGGAACCAATAGCGGCCTGGATCGGAATATCGAACTGCTGTCTTGGGATAAGCTCTTTTAGCTTTTCACACATTTTTTTACCGATATGGTAAGCATTGTCAAAGTGTACCAGGGCAGAAAGTGCATCAACAGGCTGGGCATTTAAAAGGATGTCCACACGAACCAGTTTTGAGGTGCGCATTCCTATTGGGGAATAATCAAAAGAGGCGTATCCTTTGGAAACGGTTTTTAAACGATCGTAAAAGTCAAAAACAATTTCCGCCAAAGGCATATCAAAAACCAGCTCCACCCGCTCCGTGGTCAAATACGTCTGGTTTACGATTTGCCCACGCTTTTCAATACAGAGCGACATTACGTTGCCCACAAAATCTGCTTTTGTGATGATCGTCGCCTTAATATAAGGTTCCTCAACCCGATCTATAGTGGAAGGATCTGGTAAATCCGTTGGGTTATTGACAATTATAGGGTCTGGGTCGCCTTTGGTAGTATATGCGTGGTAACTCACGTTGGGCACCGTGGTGATCACGGTCATGTCAAACTCACGCTCCAAACGTTCTTGGATGATTTCCATATGCAACATTCCCAAAAAACCACATCGAAACCCAAAGCCCAATGCAGCACTGCTTTCTGGTGTAAATACCAAGGAAGCATCGTTGAGTTGCAATTTTTCCATCGAAGAACGTAAATCCTCAAAATCTTCCGTGTCAACAGGGTAAATACCTGCAAAAACCATAGGTTTTACATCCTCGAAACCGCCAATGGGGTTTTTGGTCGGGTTTGCAGAATCTGTGATGGTATCCCCTACTTTTACCTCACGGGCATCTTTTATTCCGGTGATCAAATAGCCCACATCGCCCGTAGAAATCTTGTTTTTAGGGAACTGGGTCAATTTTAAGGTACCAATTTCATCGGCATAGTAAGACTTTCCGGTGGCCACGAATTTTATTTTTTGCCCTTTTTTGATTTCTCCGTTTACCACCCTAAAATAGGTTTCAACACCTCTAAATGGATTATATACCGAATCAAAAACAAGGGCTTGGAGAGGCTCATCGGGATTCCCTTTAGGGGGAGGTATGCGCTCAATAATCGCAGTAAGGATCTCTTCGATACCAATTCCCGTTTTAGCACTTGCCGGGATTACCTCTTCCGGTTTACAGCCCAATAGGTCCACAATATCGTCGGTAACCTCTTCTGGGTTTGCACTCGGAAGGTCCACTTTGTTGAGCACGGGAATAATTTCCAAATCGTTTTCCAATGCCAGATACAAGTTGGATATGGTCTGCGCCTGAATGCTCTGTGCTGCATCCACTACCAAAAGGGCACCCTCACAAGCAGCAATGGAACGCGATACTTCGTATGAAAAATCAACATGTCCGGGAGTATCGATCAGGTTGAGCACATACTTTTCGCCCTTGTGAACGTAGTCCATTTGAATGGCATGGCTCTTAATGGTAATGCCCCGTTCACGCTCCAAGTCCATATTGTCCAGCAACTGATCCTGCTTTTCGCGCTCGGTAACCGAACCGGTAAAATCCAACAAACGGTCTGCCAAAGTGCTTTTACCGTGGTCTATATGTGCAATAATGCAAAAATTCCTGATCTTCTCCATATCAACTATAACATACCCTTAAAAAGGGACATAATCAACTGCAAATATAATTGTTTTAAATACCCGCAAATGGTTTTTTCTCAATAAGAAAATCACCGCCCATCCCGCTCAAAAATTATTTCATAGATTTGACAATCAACCCTAACCTCTAATGAAGAACCTCTCCGCTACTTTTTTATTGGTGTTTTTTGCAATATGCGGCGCATACGGCCAAACCTTTACAATTTCTGGCAAGGTGGTGGACGAACAGAATCAGGTTATTCCCTACGCCAACATTTTGCTGCTTCAGGCTACCGATTCCACTTTTGTTCAAGGGGCATCTGCCGACGAAAAAGGCCTTTTTGTCCTGTCCGAAGTGAAACCGGACCTCTATTTGTTACAGGCAAGCTATGTGGGCAGGGGCTCCGAACCCAGACCTTTGGATATTGCCAAGGATGTTTCCTTGGGCGCTTTGATTATTCCCTTGGAAAACAACGAACTGGATGAGGTAGTGGTATCGGCTCAACGTCCTAAATTGGAAAGATTACCAGACAGACTGGTCTTTTCCGTAGCAAACACAGTGGTTTCCCAAGGAACCTCATGGGATATTCTAAAAAGCACCCCCGGTGTAATCGTAAACCAAGATGATTTATTGATTCGTGGCCAAAACGCCACAGTTTACCTTAATGATCGAAAGGTCCAATTGTCCGGACAAGAAGTTCGGGATTTGTTGCAGGGACTTTCGGGCACCAATATTAAATCTGTTGAAGTGATTGCAAATCCTCCCGCAAGTTATGATGCCGAAGGAGGCCCTATTTTGAACATCGTCACCAGCAAAAACATTGTTCCGGGATATAAGGGAAGCATCAATGGGACATTTACCCAAGCTGTTTTTCCAAAATTCAGTATGGGTACCAGTCATTATTATAAAACGGACAAACTCAACCTGTTTGCCAACTATACCATCAATCCAAAGAAGGACGTGAACAAAACGAAAAAAGGCATCAATTTTATGGATGATACCAATGATGTTTTTTCCGTTTGGGATACGGATTATAATCAAACGGATAGGTCACAGTCGCAAAATGCAAGTTTTATTCTGGATTATGATTTTGATGACAAAAACAGTTTGAATGTGACCTCCAACCTGCTTTTTAATGTAGATCAAGAGCAGCAAACATTACTCAGCAACGAAATGAGGAATGCCCAAGCCCAATTGGACTCCACATTTACCACCGAGAACAACGCCAATATGGACAACACCAACTTGGCGTTTGACCTCACCTATGTTCACAAGCTGAAAAAGGAAGGGGCACAGATACGAGCCAATGGGCATTACACCTATTTTAACGGCAAGACGTTCCAACGCCTTGCATCCGATTATTTTGATGCGGACGGCACTTTTTTACGGGACTTTGGGTTTGATTCCGATACCGATCAAGAAATTGGAATTTTTACAGGGCAGTTGGATTATTCCACACCAATTGGCAATGCATCTTTTGAAACGGGAGCAAAGATCTCGTCGATCACTTCTGAAAACAAGGTGAACTTTTTCAACTTTAATGGTTCTAGCAATACGGTTGATTCTTCCTTATCGGATTTGTACACCTATGATGAAAATGTGTATGCAGCTTATATGAGCTTTGTGAAGAATTGGGAGAAATGGTCCATGAAGTTAGGAGTTCGTGGTGAGCTTACGGAGGCCGAGGGAAGGTCATTGACCTTGAACCAGACCAATACGCAGGACTTTTTTGAACCGTTCCCATCGTTTTATTTGCTCTATTCACCATCGGACAAGCATAGCTTTTCCTTTGATTATGGAAGGAACATCAATCGTCCCAAATACAATGATTTGAACCCATTCCGGTTTTTCTATAATGAAAATGATTATGAGGAAGGAAATCCAGGGTTACGACCAAGCTTTAGCAATAACCTTAACTTTAATTATACCCATAACAGCGAATATTTCTTCGACGTTTACTATCGGGACAACGGCAGCAACATTGCGTACCTGGTCTTTCAGGACAATGACAATCAAACCTTGGTGGAGCTTAAACAGAATGTGTTGGAGAGTAAATCCTACGGCTTGGACTTTACCTTGAGCAAATCCATTTTGCCCCCGTGGTACTTGTACGCTTACACATCTGTTTTTCACGAAGAAGAGACTTTTTTGGCCGAGGAAAGCGGCAATGTACCTTTTACCAACGAAGTGAACGGGGTATATGCCTATGTGGGCAATTATTTGACCTTGTCCAGTGACGGAACCTTTACTGGAGAGGTTGCAGGAACTTATATTTCCAAATTTCTTTTTGGATCGTATGTGTCCGACGAGCAGTTTAATTTAACGATCGGGCTCCGAAAAACCCTTTTTGATAATAAAATAACCCTATCGCTTGCAGCGGAGGATATCTTGGAGCAATATGTGCCCACCTACCGTTCGCAGTACCTTAACCAAGATAACTTTTATCGCAGACGTCCCGAAACACAGTTTATCCGCTTTGGTTTCACCTATAATTTTGGGAATTTCCGATTGGAAGACAATGAGCGAGGAATCGATAAAAATGAGCGTGATCGACTTCAATCGCAAAACTAGCTTTTAGGTTGTCGCCTATTTTGTACTTTTGCAATCCAAAAAACTATAGGATTTGCCAAAAATTGGAAACATAGAACTCCCTGATTTTCCGCTTCTTCTAGCTCCAATGGAAGATGTGAGCGACCCTCCTTTCCGCAAATTGTGCAAGGAGCAGGGCGCCGATGTGGTGTATACCGAGTTTATTTCTTCCGAAGGATTGATTAGGGATGCCGCCAAAAGTGTCATCAAACTGGATATTTATGAGAAGGAACGTCCCGTGGGCATCCAGATTTTTGGTGCCGAACTGGATTCTATGCTTCAGGCGGTGGATATAGTGGAGAAATCGAATCCTGATATCATCGACATCAATTTTGGCTGTCCCGTTAAAAAGGTGGTCTGCAAAAATGCAGGGGCAGGTATTTTGCGGGATATTCCGTTGATGGTAAAGCTTACCGAAGAAATCGTAAAACGCACCAAATTACCCGTTACCGTTAAAACGCGTTTGGGCTGGGACAACAATTCCATTAAGATAGTCGAGGTGGCAGAGCGATTACAGGATGTTGGGATTGAGGCCATTTCCATACATGGCCGCACCCGTGTACAGATGTACAAAGGCGAAGCTGACTGGAAACCCATTGCCGAGGTAAAGAACAATCAGCGGATGCATATTCCCGTATTTGGGAACGGCGATGTGGACACGCCCGAAGCTGCTGTAAAAATGCGTGACGAATACGGATTGGACGGAGCCATGATCGGAAGGGCAAGCATTGGTTACCCTTGGTTTTTTAAGGAAGTAAAACACTATTTTAAAACAGGGGAGCATTTGGCACCTCCCACCATGCAAGAACGCGTGGAGGCCGCCCGTAGGCATTTGCAAATGGCCATTGATTGGAAAGGTGAAAAACTGGGCGTTTTTGAAACCCGGAGACATTACACCAATTACTTTAAGGGCATTCCGCACTTTAAGGAATACCGTATGAAAATGGTCACCAGCGATGATGCTGCGGATGTTTTTGCCGCTTTTGATGAGGTAGAGGAAAAATTCGGGGATTACCAGTTCGCTTAGGCGGAAATCAATTTTTGGGAGATACGGCTACTTGCAATTTTTGAAGAAATAAAGCCCAAAACCACAATCGTTCCAATCACAATCAGCAAATTGATGACATTGAATTCCACGGGGTAGGCCAGTGATGGTGTTATCTTCAACCAACCAAACGCTAATTGGGAGCCAATCAACAAGGAACCGATCAATACACCAATCAACCCACCAAAAGAAGTGACCAATATACCTTGTATAAAGTAAATATGGCGCAATTCTTTGATGGTCGTGCCCAAACTGTACAGCGTTTTGGAGTTCTGCTGCTTGTCCAAAATCATCATAATAATGGCCCCAACCACATTAAACAGGGCAATGATCAACACCAAGGTGAAAATCAAATAGGTCGCCAAATTTTCCGTGTTTAGCATACGGTAGAGCGAGGTGTTTTGCTCACGACGCGTCAAAACCGACACTTTATCGCCCAAAACATTTGCGATGGAGCTGCTAACCTGATCGGGAGAGGCGTTTTCGGTCAACTTAAAATTGATGCCAGAGACTTCGGTACTATCTTTCTGCAACAATTCTTGTACCAAAGGAAGCCGGGCAAACACGTATTTTTTATCCAAACTTTCTTCAACCGCATAAACGCCGCTTACGACCAAAGCGAGTTCATCATAGGGTTTGGGATTAAATCCTCCTTGTTGCGAAAAAGAACCTTCGCCAGGTTTGGGCACCAAAACCTCCATGGCCGTTCTATTGTTCATGGGCACACCAAGCAAATTGTATATGCCGATGCCGATGACCCCATTGTATTGATCAGATCCCCAATTGCCAAAAATTAGCGTGCTGTCCACTCCCGTAACAGCCCGGTAGTTTTCATCCACCCCTTTTATATAGGCAATGGTGCTTTTTTCTTTATAGGTAAGGTAGGCCCGCTCTTCCAATTCTTTGGAAAAATTGGCCAGCCCCTCTATGTTGCCAAGCGCTGATTCTTCATCCGGAGAAATGGTAAAATGCTTCCCAATGGTGGGCGAAGCCTTCAAATCGGGGTCAAACGTATTGGAAAAAGAAAGGCTGAACGTTTTTAGACCTGCAAAAGCAGAAAGTACGATAAAAAGCGCAGCAGAACCTATCACAATCACCAAAAAAGTAATGAAATTGATAATATTTACCGCATTTTGGCTGCTTTTGGACCGTAAGTAACGTTTTGCGATATAAAGCGGAAAGTTCAAAATCAGGATTTCTTACGTTTGTCGAGCAGGTCCCTGTTCTCAATAGGGTTTTCCTCTCTTTTCAATGATTTTTCAATCCCTTCGATGTATTCCAAGGAATCATCCAAATAAAAATTAAGCTCCGGCACTCGCCTTAATTGGTGTTTGGTGCGTTGGGCCAATTCATACCGAATGGCAACTTGGTTTTCCTTGATGCCTTCCAACAGTTCTTTGGCTCCTTTGTTCGGAAAAATGCTCACATACACCTTGGCCAAGGACAGATCAACGGTTACGGAAACTTTGGACACAGAGATCAAAGTTCCCTTAAGGCCTCCATCGGTAGCGGCACGTTGTAAGATATCGGCCAGGTCTTTTTGAATGATTCCAGCTATTTTTTTCTGTCTTTGTGTTTCCTCCATACTGCAAAAATAAGTGAATTAATGACTAACCTCACACTATTAACCATTTACAGTGTGTAATTTTGAAAAAAGGTGAACATTTAACGCATATTACATCTCCTATGGATAAAATTGAACACATTGGAATCGCGGTAAAAAATTTGGAGGCGTCCAATGCTTTGTTTGAAAAGCTGTTGGGCGTGCCGCACTATAAAGTCGAGGAAGTGGCCTCGGAAGGGGTAAAGACCTCATTCTTTAAATCGGGCCCCAATAAAATTGAATTGTTGGAGCCGACAAATCCGGATGGTCCCATTGCCAAATTTTTGGAAAGGAAGGGGGAGGGCATCCATCACGTTGCTTTTGCGGTGGAGAATATTGTTTCGGAAATAAAACGATTAAAAGACGAAGGCTTTGTTGTTTTGAACGAAACGCCAAAAAAAGGGGCGGACAACAAACTGGTGGCATTTTTACACCCAAAGGGTACCAATGGCGTGCTGGTGGAGCTTTGCCAAGAAATAAAAGAAGGGAAGGGGCGTTAAAACCTTGCGCTGAAGAAAAATAAACACTAATATTGCATCCGCAAAATGCGGGTCCTATAGCTCAGCTGGTTAGAGCACCTGACTCATAATCAGGGGGTCCATGGTTCGAGCCCATGTGGGACCACCTCAACAAAGATAAACCTTTCAAGCAATTGGGAGGTTTTTCTTTTTTATACGGGTACAACATAGGTACAACATTTCAAAAACACCAAAAAACCATTCATAAGCTTTTATTGTTTATAATGTGATAGTTTACAAAAAACAAGCATCGTTTATTTGAACTTTACTCAGGTTTCAGAAGTAGTAAAATGACAACAATTGCAGAAACTGCGGCTGAAACAATTATCCAAAAAGAATGGACTCTATTTGGATTGGATAAAAAACGTCCTAATTTACTTTTCTTCTCTTTCATATTGATTATTATTTTCTATCATAATATACATTTTTTAATCTTAGTTCAGAAAGAACACCCTCATCGTTTATTTAGACTTTGGAATTGTTTTATTGGCCAAAACATGTTTAATGTAATTCGATATTTTGTTCATTCCTTTTCCTTCGGCAGTATCGATGTTAGAAAGTATTATGGCGGTAATTCCATCTTTCTTGAAATACATTAACTCACATTGAACACCATACCAACCCCCAGTATGGCCAACAATGGTTTGTTCCCATCGTTCATCAACCGAAATCCCAAACCCATAATTAGTGTAATATCCCTTTACCAGTGGTGACATCATTTTTTTGGTCAATTTCTCAGAAATCAATCGATAGTCTTTCAGGGCCTCAAAAAACCTTAATATGTCTTTAGTAGTCGAATAATAGAAACCGGCAGGATTGGCAAATTCAAGAAAAGTATCGTTCTTGCTAAGATTGTCAGATTGCCCAAAATGACTGGTGTATCCACTAGCTTTATTCTTCATAATTGAATCAAGAGGTACGGCCACCGTGTTTTCCATGCCAGCCGTTTTGAAAACATGGTTGTCCATATATTCATGGTAGTCCTTTCCACTAAGGTTTTCTATTAAGAGACCTAAAACGATATACCCACCTGCGCTGTAGGCATATTTTGATCCGGGAGAAAATAATAGAGGTTTAGATGCAAAAAAGGGCAGGTAGTCCTTCACTTCTTTTATATCCAATTTCCCAATGTTTTTGGACTCATCTACAAAAAAATTGTTCAGCCCTGATGTATGTGTCAAAAGCTGATATGCAGTCACAGAATCTCTAACTCTATGATTAGGATAATCTGGTAAATACTCACCTACTGGAGTATCTAAATCCAATAAACCTTTATCAACCAATTGAAGGGCCGCCACAGCTGTCATTGTTTTTGTTATTGAGGCAGTATTAAATAATGTATTGACAGTGTTTTTAACTTCATATTCAATACTAGAATACCCATAAGCTTTTTCAAATAGAACGTTATCGCCCTTTGCAAGTAAGACCACGCCAGAAAATTCAGGATAGGATAACTCTTTAAGATAATCGATGATATCAAGAAGTTTTTCATCTTCAACCTGCGCAAAAAAAATGTTGGTTGAAAGAAAAAGTGATATAATGGTCATTATAAGACGCCTCGAACTCCCGATTTTAAAAACTATTTCATATTCAATCATGTTTTCAATATACGCAGTATTAAACAATTGAATTAAAACAAGAGTTAAGAAATCGGTTATTTTGAATTTTAGCAATCTGTGTGGTGATTTTGATTAGCCGTGGTGATCCAAAAAATTATTTGCCCTTCAATCAATTGGCATTATTTCTTTAACTGCTCCAATCGGTTGATGGCATTCTGATTTTGTGGATTCAACTCCAAAGACCTTTCAAAGCTTTCAATTGCCTTTTCGCCATTTCCCATAAATAGATAACCCTCCGCCAAACTATCATAAAGATTGGCGGAGTTGGGATAGCGTTTTGTTCCCAATAGAAAAACCTTTATCCCTTGATCGGATGTTTTTGGATTGAAAACAAGTTGTAGGCCGAGCGTGTTCAAATGACCTTCGGGAATTTTGAACAAAGGATGCTTTTTTAGGATAGAGTCGTGGAGTTGAACCAAGCTTTTGTAATTCCTTTTTGAGGCCAGCTCATTAAAATCCTGAAAGGTGTACCCCTCTTTTTCTGGCCGCTTGATTTGCAGTGTTATCAAGTCATCCGCAGCTCCATTTTCCTGCGGATCGTTTTCGATGTACTTTAAGGCATTTTTATCCCCATTTAAAGTAGCTTCCAAGAATTGCAGAGTGTAACTAGCGACCCATTTGTAAGATTCCATTATTTCTGGGTCGCTTTTATCCTGCCTCCTGTCCCTCTCGGCAAAAAGAACGCCCAACGCGCTAAAATGGATATGGGTCAGGTTGTGGAACTTTAACCGATATACTTTGCTTTTTGTTAAACTATCGTACAATTTGAATTCGGTGTTCAGTGCAGTGTCAATCTTGTCTTCTTTCAGGACACTTTCAGGAATGTCCTTTTGAGCCATATGAATATAGGGTACATCCAGTTTAAAGGCATTGAAAAACGGTGATTGGGTAAGTAGGCCATACTGGTATCTTTCAGTGCCGTCCAAACTGACAACGGCCTTTACCTTATCATTACGGTTCTGCACCAGGATATTGGACAGACCACCAAAGCTAAAACCCATAATAGCAATATCATCACCCGCAATAGGATACTTACCTATCTCCTTTATCAAATACTCCACATCTCTAGCTTGGGTCTCCATTTCTTTCCCATTGTTATTGCTGAACCAACGGGTTTCAGTACCCCTGCTTGGACTGGACATCACCACAAAACCATGACTGGCCAAGTATTCACAGAGCGCAAAGTTTTCAATTGAGGAAGCTTGGAAACTGGGTGCATAAATGATTACCGGAAATTTTTCTTCTGCAAATCTCGCACCACCATATGCTGTCGTGGTTTCCAACAGGTGTTTTTGGTTGGCGGGGGTGTTGGCATAATAAAACCAATTCAGTATTTGCTCATTGGGTAGGTGTTCCCACTCCTCTTCTTCTTTTAGAATTTCGAGGTAATCTAAAACTGTCAGAGGCTCTCTGTTTATCTCGTTTTGTTTTGAAGGATACCATATACTTACGGGAATTGGTCTTGGCACCTTTTTGTTGGTGTAGTCAAAAATTCTGCTGTAGGTCCGTGTGCTGTCAGTGGCTGTATAATGCCGAAATCCAACCTTGTATCTTCCATTTTCAAGGTCAATTTCCTCGAGCGAGGTTTGTGCAGCGATAAGGTTAACAGAGAAAAATATTAAAATCTGAAGAATTGTCAATTTCATGATGTTCAGTTTGTGCTCACCAACCATGATTCGCTTATTTTTACGTTTTTTACTTTAGTTTGACTTTAACTGGAAATAAAACAGGTTGTCGTTTATTTGAAATTTAGCGTTTAGTATATCAAGCGTAGTCTGCTGATCGGCGTTTATGATTTTATAGCAATGTTATGCCACCTTTCAATTTTTAAGTTGTTCAATCCTTTCGATGGCTTTTTTATTTACTCCGTCGATTTTTAAGATGTCCATATATCTTTCCAATGCTTTCTCCGTCATATTCTGCTTTTCATATTGTTCGGCCAAAGTCAGAAGAGCATTGATTGATTTTGGATAATTATACACATTCAATTCATATAGTTTTAAAGCCTCTGAGCTGTCCTTTTCATTTTGGACAGATCCCAACCAGTTTATCATGCCTTCAAGCGGTGTAAACTCCGAACCATTATTCTCAGAAAATTGGTCAAAATGACTTATGATTTCGTCCGCGCTTCTATATTTCATACCTGTTAAAAAGTAATCTTCGAACAGAAAGGCCAATCCGTTGTATAGGCTTGGTATGGTCACCGTTCCGTGGGTGTATTGTTCAAAAATTTCTATTTTGATTTTTGTGTGGTCAATGTTTTTATTTTTGATTTTCTCAAAAAAGGAAACTTGACTATTTCGCATTTTCTCAATATAGTTTGAAAACTCAAAATTATCTGAACTAGAGATATACATTCTCTTATTTTCTATCACTTTGTATAAAACGTTCTCGGCTAGTTTAACAGTATATTGTTCGTTCCACCAAAAACTAGGGTCGATCAATAAATAACTGTCCAACTCTGTTTTTTCCTGTAAATAGTCGAATCCACCTATCAGTCCTGCGAAAGACCGTCCAATAAGTATGTTGAATGAATTTGTCCGATAATTTTTGTCGATGTATTGAATCAGTTCGTTGTTGAGAAAATCCAGAAAGTTCTTCCCGCCACCGCTTTTTTCTAATGATGGGTCTTTTTCCCCTTCATAGTTTTTGTTGGTACGGGTGGGCGTAAAATCTCTCGTCCTATCGGTATTCGAAATGTAAACTTGAATCATTTCAGGAATCTGTCCGGTTTTTGACATGTATTCTACAATTCCAGATGTTGATTGAAGCAGGAAATCCCCATCCAAAATGTATAGCACGGGATATTTTATCTTTGAGTATTGTTCATAGGTTGATGGCAGGACTATTCTAAAATTCCTTGTTTCAACCAATATTTTGGAATCAATGGAATCCTTTTTTCCAATCTCGAAGGTCTGTGCGGACAGTGATGTTGTTGCTGATAAAAATATGAGTGAAAAAATGGAGAATATTTTCATCTATGAAAGTTTCAGTTAATGAGGAAAAACTTGTTTAACTAAGCATAAATTATGTCTATACATACCTAAATGAGATTATTTCGATGAATTGATTCATCTTTTATCTGATTTCAACCTTCCCGAAAGTCACTATGTCGTAAATACTTGTAATATGTGACTCTCTGAATGTTCAACCGCATTTATCACTTTGTAACTATCAACAAACCATCTTTGAAAGACCCCCCAATTTACAGCTTTTTGTTGATTTTTCTTACTGAATCGTTTTATCCTTATCTTGGGATATGGAAAAATTGGGCAACATACTGGCTGGCTGGATTCACAGACAAAGAACGCTGTCTAGAAAAATGGAATCCAAAGCTAGGCATCTTTCCCTAAATGGACTTTCCGCTTTAATTATCATTATAAGTTTTATACCCTTAACCCTTCTTTTTTTCATTAGTGGAAAGAATTATACTTGGCTACAGATATCTGCCTACTATATTTTTCAGTTACTACTATTGTTAATAGCCCTTGTGTTTGTAATTGGCTGGTTTAAGTCTAAAGAAATGGCAAATGCAAATGTAGAAGGGTTTTCATTTGTAAAGCTATCATTTAAGAAGATAGACAAGGAATTTTTTGGATTTGATGACTCCGATATGGACAATCTAGAGCTTTTAACCAACCTTTTTCCTTCTAAAGAAAAGATAGTCATTAGGGAAGTTCCAAAGAACAAGCAATCTGGTAATCTTAGGTTTCTTTTTTCCTTTTTGGACCATATAATTGAAGGTGGTATTCAAGGATTGGGAAAGGAATCAAGGGAATCACTTTCCAGATTTGTTCAAAAAAGATTTTCCTTCGATGGTTCCGAAATAAACGAGAACACATTTGCATCCAGTTACTCCAAATGGTCACAGAAGACTAAAGAAGGGGACTATGACGATATACGAAAAGCAATAGCCAAAGCACTTGGAATTTCTTAATTATTGATGATTATTTGCCCAAACCCGAAAACAAAAGACAATTATAGCGCAATCTTCATTTCCCTATTTTTCACTTGCATCAGGTGATATATGTTTGTCGTGTACAAAAAAAGTGAGCGGCCGTTTACATATTCTTTAATTCCAAAAATAAAAAGCTATGGAAGAGCAACAGAATGTGTTGACAATACTCAAAGAAATCAAAACTATCCTTGGTCATCAAAAAAAGGTTATGAATGTGGAAGACCTTGCAGCTTATACGGGACTTTCCAAAAGCAAGATTTACAAGCTTACCTCGTTAAAGCTTATTCCTATGAGCAACAATAAGCATATCCGGCAAATATTTTTTGACAAGGATACCATCGACAAATGGCTTATGGGCGATCCAAACCTATCCGATGAATTTCTGGAAGAGAAGTTCAGTCAACAGCTTCAAAGGAACAAAAACCACTGAATTTATTGAAGCCCTTTACTCCAAAGAAAAGTATTTCGGTTTTCACGCTTGCGTGAAAAAAGGAATAGCAAGAGGGTGATGCGCAAATTGCGCCATCACGGTTGTTTTCGGGTATTCAACAAGTTGAAAACCAGTTAATTGAATAGATTTTGGAATACTGTACAAAATCAGGGGCTACAGTAGACTTTTCCGAAATCTACAGTAAATGCCCTCGGAGACCCAATAAACACTGGAAATTTTTGACGCAAAAATTGACGCAATTTCACTAAAAAACAAAATCGCACCTATGGAAAAGCAATCTACAAATGGCAGAACAAAGAAAGGAACCGGTGGTTATTCCAATATTACCGTAAAGAAGGAAACGGCCATACGCTTTCGCAATTATTCCAAAAGATTCAACAAATCACATAGTGAGGTGATTGATGGCATGATACAATACTTCAAGGAGAACAGCCTTGACCCTTTTGGGGAGGGAACAAAGATCATCCTTGACAGTATCAAAAAGTTGGAGCGTCAGATGATGAAGAAATTCGATAGGCTCATCGCCATTATCAAGAACATGGAAAAGACCAGTATCCGGCCCACCTATGAAATGATGTTGATACTTTACGAGGCCTATGTAAAGGATGGGAGGAAACCGAAATCTGAACCAGTCCAATTGCAGGAAGAGCGAATGGATTTTTTGGAGCCTAGGAATACCGTTCCGAAAGTTGAACATGACAGGATACTACAAGAATTCAAAGAATATAAAAAACGCTGCAATGAAATCCTCCATAACGTTGAGAAGGTGGAGCCGATGATGGGAAAGCCGTATCTGAAAATCAATATGGGCATCGGGGATTTTGAAAGCCTGAAATACCAATTAAAATAACACTCATGTATCTTACAATCTCAGCACAGAAAATGGGCAGTACCTACAACTCCAGTGTGGGGAACTATGTGGACTATCTGGAAAAGGAAAACGAGGACAGATTGCCCGAACTAAGGGAGGAATTCTTTGACCAAGAGAACGACAGCGTAAGCCCTGAAAAGGTCATTGATGAAATAGATGCCAATACAGCCAAACTGAGACAGAAAGACCCGAAATTCTACTCCATAGTGGTCAGTCCCAACCAAAGGGAGTTGAAGGCCATTGGAAATGATCCAAACATCCTAAGGGAATATACAAGGAAACTCATGGAGGACTATGCCAAGAGTTTCCATCGTAACCAAGAGGTCAAGGCCGAGAACCTGAAATACTATGCCAAGATAGAGCATCAACGCACCTATCGGGGCTTTGACAGGCAGGTTCAGGAGAATGCACCTTACAGAGGGGAAATAGCAAGGCTCAGGAACGAAATTAGGAAAGTGGAGCGTGGCGAATCCATCGGGAACGTCAAAGAGCTTGAAAAAAGGATCAAAGAGCAGGAAAGATTGGCCCCACACAAACAGAACGGGCAATTGGTGGCCGCAGGGATGAAAAAGGAAGGACCACAGACCCATATCCATATCATAGTAAGCAGAAGGGACGTAACGAACACCTATACCCTTTCACCGATGGCAAAGCACAAGGCATCCGAAGTGGAACTGAACGGAAAGACGGTCAAGAGAGGGTTTGATCGGGACAGTTTTTACCAAGCAGCAGAGAAGACCTTTGACAGGACAACGGGCTTCAGGCGGAACTATGTGGAATCCTATATTGGGAGAAAGGCACATGCAAAAGAACCGGGGAAGTTCTTTGCCAAGGTGATGGGACTTCCCACCAAGGAAAAGGACATGGCCTTTAAATTACTTAAAACAATGGGGGTAAAGGCTCCTAGTATCCCGACCAATAAAGTACAAATGGCCGTCAAAATCATCAAGGCACTTGGAAAGGGTATCAATCGGGCCAGGGGCACGGGTGAGGACATGGGCTATTGAAATCCAAAAGGTAGGTTGCGGCCTTTCGGGTTTTTGTTGTTATATTTTTAAACAGTTCGGTTTTAAGGAGAGCTTACACTTGATTAGAACAAATAAAATTTCAGGGGGGAGTATTGAGTCTAAATGTAAGAAAATTCAAATGATTAGACCGAGGTGAATATTCAAAAAAATAAAAGAATAGATTGGGTAATTAGAGGGTGTAAAATAAACTCTGTCTGAATAGAATTATTTATTAATTTAATTCAGATAGAATTATGACAACAAAAGAACAACAAGAATTCGAGAAAAAAGTACTTGACCAGTTCATGTCTGGCAAGAGCCTTTTTGGAGCAGACGGTGCTTTTGCACCGATTGTATATATTAATATAAAACTACCCCACATTTCAATTTAAAAGTATACCACTTATTACCAACTTGAACGTCCAATCAGAGACGTTCGGAAAATGATAAGTATGTATACAAAACAGGAAATAATATTAAAGAGTCATCGTGA